>CAYNJK010000020.1:0-16948 GCA_964397575.1 uncultured Saprospiraceae bacterium | reverse complement strand
CCGGTCTGGGGCTCGAACCCAGGACCCACGCCTTAAAAGGGCGTTGCTCTACCAACTGAGCTAACCGACCTTACTTTAAAAGTTGTGCAAAGATAAATCCTATTTTAATAATCACAACTAGAGGTGAAAAAACTTTTTCAAATATTTACAATTAGTCCATCATAACCTTGTAGAGTTCGAGGAAATACTGCTTTTGCCTCTTCTAAGAGTAAAGAAACTTCTCTATACCTACTAGAGTAATGTCCTATAATAAGCTGTCCCACTTCCAACTCTCTTGCAAGTTGTGCCGCTTCCATAGCAGTCGCATGTCCTCTTTCGTGAGCCAGATTCACCAAATCATGCAGATAAGTGGTCTCAAAATAAAGTAAATCTACCCCCTTAAGACTATCCTTAGACCATCCTTCAACCCTAGAATCAGCACAATAAGCATAGGACCGCGGTTTATGATAAGTTAATGTGAGTTCTGAGTTAGGAATGATGCCATCGGGTCTTTTCAGATCGTGACCTTCTTTCAATTTGAGAATTTCATCCACTGTCAGACTATATTCTACAAGCTTATCCTTATTGATATTCCTATGAGTACCCTTTTCGGTGATGAGGTATCCAAATGTTGTAATCCTATGATTTACTGGAAAGCATGAAATAACTTTGGAGTTATCCTCCACTATTACATTCTGTTGTCCTTCAGCTAATTCTTCGATTATAAGTTCAAATGGGAAATAGCTCTGGCTGAGTCTCTTGTTGGTTTCTACATATTCCCTTATTCCTTTAGGACCGAAGATTGTCAATGGCTTTTTCCTAGAAAGATGAGAAAGAGAACCTAGAAAGCCCATAAGGCCATATATATGGTCACCATGTAGATGACTGATTAGTACATAATCAATCTTGTTCTTCTTTACCTTATACTGGCTCATCCGAATCTGCGCCCCTTCTCCGCAGTCTAGTAAAATACATCTACCGTTAAGCTCTAAAACCTGAGACGTAGGCCATCTACCATAGGCTGGCATGGCTGAGTTACTACCTAAGATAGTCAACTCAAATTTTTCCATAAACTTATTCTTGTTCCGAACTCAGTTCTTTCTCTATCTCTTCCATAAATATGAAATCAATAGATTCTTCGACGGTAGGTAAAATTTTGAAGATAGTTTCTAACCTAGAAATTTCTATGAGTTTCTGTACACTGGGATGAGAGACGCCTGTAAGTACAAAAGAACCTTGATCATTCCATAGCCTGTTTGCTGTAAGAATAGCACTTAGACCAGATGAATCTACATACTTTACTTCTGTTAGATCTAAAATAAGGTTTTTCACGCCTTCATTACATAAAAAGACAAATTCGGACTTCAAATCTGGCGCAATCAAGGAATTTAGATTTTCTTCATTTAGTTGAAGAAGAGAATACTTATCCTGTTTATCTATTACGAACTTCATAGTCAGTGTTTGGTTTAGAAGCTAAAATTGATTTTGAGTGGTGCAAACTTAGGCATTAGCCTAGAGAAATTTCGTTCATACTGCCATTATTACCATTATGAATCAACAATAGTTCCATTAGAACCAGTAATTAGGACATATCTACTATGTTTCTGCTCAGTTAAAAAAAAGAGGTGCCAACCTGACATTTTTAATTGAATGGTATGGTTTTTAAAGCTAGTTAATTGGAAATTACTTATATCGGTATGATAAATTTCTCTAATATTAAGCGTCCATTTAAAACCGAGTATTACCATTTGTAAAATAGTTAGGTTTAGAGGTTAATTATTTGTCAAATTTGATGTTATAAGAGACCACTTTAAAATCTAGATTGTTCTACTTCCAAAATTGAAAAGATGCACAGTAAATTTTCGCCTAAAGTAAAAAAGATAATATCTCTTAGCAGAGATGAGGCCATAAGGTTAGGAAATGACTTTATTGGTACTGAGCATCTCTTGCTAGGGATGATAAAAGACAAGGAAAGTCTGGCTATTAAGGTTCTGGACTCTTTGGACGTAGACTTATATGAACTAAAGTATAAGATAGAATCTTCAGTCCAGAATAAGAGGGGCTCTGAGTCTCAGCTTAACGTCGGAAGTATTCCTCTTAACAAGCATGCTGAAAAAGCACTTAAGGTTTCTTTCCTAGAGGCAAAATCTATGAAACAGGAAGAAATAAACCCAGAACATATCATGCTATCCATCCTTAAGATGAGTGATAATCCATCCACAAAAATCTTAGATGAGTTTGAGGTAGATTATGCCATATACAAGAACGAACTAGAATACGTCAACCAGGAAAACAGTTCCAGCTACTCGGATATCGTTTCTTCCAGTGATTCTGACTTACCCTTAGATGAAGAAAGAGATGAATCTTTTTCAAGAAGAAAAGGTAATTCTAAGTCTCGAACTCCTGTACTCGACAATTTTGGTAGAGATGTGACCAAGCTGGCAGAGGAAGACAAATTAGACCCCATCATAGGTAGAGAGACTGAAATAGAACGTGTCTCACAGATATTAAGTAGAAGAAAAAAGAATAATCCTATACTTATAGGTGAACCTGGGGTAGGAAAAACAGCAATTGCAGAAGGTCTTGCTCTCCGCATCATACAGAAAAAAGTCTCTCGGACCTTATTCGATAAAAGAATCGTCATGTTGGATCTCGCTGCCTTAGTGGCAGGCACGAAATACAGAGGCCAGTTTGAAGAAAGGATGAAAGCGATTATGAACGAGCTGGAAAAAACTCGTGATGTCATTGTCTTCATAGATGAGATACATACTATAGTAGGAGCAGGAGGGGCAACGGGCTCACTGGATGCCTCCAACATTTTTAAGCCAGCGCTGGCAAGAGGTGAATTGCAAGTAATAGGCGCTTCTACCTTGGATGAGTACAGACAATATATAGAGAAGGATGGTGCCCTTGACAGAAGATTCCAAAAAGTGTTGGTAGATCCACCATCACCAGAAGAGGCAGTCCATATACTTCATAACATCAAGCCGAAATATGAGGACTTCCATAACGTGGAATACTCTGATGCAGCAATAGAAGCCTGCGTAAAGCTAAGTAACAGATATATTACTGATAGATTCTTACCAGACAAGGCAATCGATGTATTAGACGAAGTAGGAGCAAGAACCCACCTTAAAAATATCCATGTTCCCAAGTATATAGAGGAACTAGAGCATAAAATAGAAGGTGTAAAAGAGCTCAAGAATCAAGCTGTGAAAAATCAGCAATATGAAAAAGCTGCTGACTTAAGAGATCAGGAATCTAAGCTTATCAAAAAATTAGATGACTCTAAGAAAGAGTGGGAAGAAGAATCAAAAGAGGCTAAGTATCCAGTAAACGATGAAGATATCGCAGAAGTAGTAGCTATGATGACTGGTATACCGGTCACCAAGGTTGCTCAGAAAGAGAATAAGAAATTAGTGGCGATGAGCGATCAACTGAAAGATCATATCATAGGACAGGATGGTGCTGTAGATAAAATTACCAAAGCGATACAAAGGAACAGACTTGGTCTGAAAGATCCTTCTAAGCCAATAGGTACATTCATCTTCTTAGGTCCTACAGGGGTAGGAAAAACTGAATTAGCTAAGGCTCTTGCTAAGCATGTATTCGATTCCGAAGATGCACTGATCAGAATAGACATGACGGAGTATATGGAGAAGTTCTCTCTCAGTAGACTTATAGGTGCTCCTCCAGGATATGTAGGCTACGAGGAAGGTGGACAGCTGACAGAGAAGGTAAGAAGAAAGCCATATTCTGTAATTCTCTTAGATGAGATAGAGAAGGCGCATCCAGATATTTATAATGTATTGCTGCAGGTTTTTGATGATGGCCAGCTGACAGATGGGTTAGGCAGAAAGGTAGACTTTAAGAACACCTTGATAATAATGACTTCCAATATCGGTGCAAGACAGCTCAAAGATTTTGGAACTGGAGTCGGATTCAATACTCAGGCCAGAATAGAAAACGTCCAGGAAGATTCAAAAGGCGTAATAGAAAAAGCACTTAAAAAGACTTTCTCACCAGAATTTCTGAACAGAATAGATGATGTAGTCATCTTCAATAGTCTGGAGCAAGAGCATATATTCAAGATTATAGATATCGTCTTGAAGGATCTTTTTGCAAGATTAGAAGGAATGGGATACAAATTGTCTCTGTCTAAAGCAGCGAAAAAATTTGTAGCGGAAAAAGGATTCGACCCTCAGTTCGGTGCAAGACCTCTAAATAGGGCGATACAAAAGCACATAGAAGATCCGCTGGCAGAGTTTATTCTGAGTGAAAGTCCTAGTGAAGGCACTGAATTCAAAGCTGTTCTGAGTAAAAACAAAGAATCGATAGTGATAAAATCATCTTCTGAGGTAGAATCTGAAGACATTAAAGAATAATTTTTTTCGCATATTAAGTACTAGCTTAATATTATCTTTACAAGTGTTCATCGACACATTTATAAACAAAAAACATTCATTTGGCAAAACGCAGATCATTTCAAAAAGCTCCACAACCAAAATTCAGTTACAGAATAAACGGAAAAATAACTGCTCATAAAATTAGACTCGTAGGAGAAAATTTTAATGAGATAAGTGAAGTAGCGGGCAAAACCGTAGAATCTGGTGTATTCAATACAAGAGAGGCCATAGAGTGGGCAGAAGCCCTAGGATTAGATCTTGTAGAAATCAGCCCTAAAGCCGTTCCACCAGTAGCTAAAATCCAAGATTATAACAAGTTCCTCTATCTTAAAAAGAAGAAGGAAAAGGAAATAAAAACCAAAACAGCCAAGACTGTCATCAAAGAAATTAGATTCGGACCTAATACTGACGAACACGATTTCAATTTCAAGCTAAAGCATGCACAAAAATTCCTCACCGACGGCGCTAAGGTCAAAGCCTATGTCCATTTTAGAGGAAGAACCATTGTCTTTAAGGACAGAGGACAGCTGCTACTGCTAAAATTCATAAATGAATTGGCAGAATTAGGCGCTGCAGAAGCTTTACCTAAGATGGAAGGAAGGAGAATGATCGTTATGATTGCTCCGCTTAAAAAGCAGAAAAAGTAAAGGATTAGAGCGAGTTTCCTCTCGCCAAATAAAATCTGAAGACACTTACTTACTAAGTATATTTATTGTAATTTTGCATCCCTAAAAAAGAGGAGTATGCCTAAAATGAAGACGCATTCTAGTGCGAAGAAAAGATTTAAACTTACAGGATCTGGGAAAATCAAAAGATTTCAGGCTGGAAAGAGACACCTACTTAGAAAGAGATCTAAGAAAGCAAAACTAAATCTTAGAGGTTCTACACTTGTTGCTAAGGCAGATTCTAAAAGAATCAAGAACCTACTTTGTGTTTAATAACTTTTTTTAATCGAATTGAGGCTAAGACTTTAGTAATAGAGGCCCTTAATTCTTAAAAATCAATGATATGCCACGTTCAGTAAACGCTGTCGCTTCCCGAAGAAGAAGAAAAAAAATCTTAAAAGCTGCCAAAGGATATTTTGGTGCAAGAAGTAATGTCTACACAGTTGCCAAAAATCCAGTAGAAGGAGCATGACAATGTGCTTACAGAGACAAAAGTAACAAGAAAAGAGTCATTAGAAGACTATGGATAGCAAGAATAAATGCTGCCGCAAGACAAGAAGGAATGACGTACTCTACGTTTATGCACGGACTGAAAAAAGCTGATATCCAGTTAAATAGGAAAGTCCTTGCTGACCTAGCCCTAAATGAACCAGACGCATTCAAATCAATAGTGGCTAAGGTAAAATAAGCTTAGTACCTACAAGAAATAAAAAAAGGCTCAGAATGAACTTCTGGGCCTTTCTATTTTATACCTTAAGACATTATTATTTCGTATAAACACTTCTAAATGAAATTATATTGTCTATTTGTCATCATTTCTGATCAGATACCGAAAAAAAGGCTGCTATTGCCTGATTGCTACTACAGGATCCATCTTGGAAGCAAAATAGGCAGGGAGTATCCCAGATACTAAGCCTACCAATATCGATATCGTCAATCCTCCTAACATATTCCTAAAACTCAGCACCATATCGAAATCAGCAAGGGCTGAAATTAGGTTTGTCACCCCATAAGAAAGCAGCAAACCTGCTAGACCACCTAACAAGCAAAGCACAATCGCCTCGATTAGAAATTCTAGAAGAATAACTACCTTCTTTGCGCCGAGTGCTTTTTTGATTCCTATAATATTGGTTCGTTCCTTCACTGAGACAAACATAATATTGGCCACACTAACCATCCCCACTACAAGGGCAAACATGCCTATAAATAGTCCAGCGATATTTAAGGTCAGAAAAAAGCCATCTAGAACCTGGTCTAGTGAAGACATTTCCATAAGCGAAAAATTGTCTTTATCCTTGGGTTTCAGCTTTCTATGTGATCGTAATATTCCTGTGAGCTCTCCTTTGAGTTCATCTGCAGAAACATCTTCCTTGCTCTTGATTGCCAGCATTTCACTGATGCCTCTTCCATCAGCTATATTCATAAATCTTCTTGCATTGGTGAGGCTTACCCAAGCACTATCGTCGAAGTTCATAAAATTAAACATACTCTCACCTTCCTTTTTCAGGACACCTATAACCCTATAATTCTGACCGAAAAGCTTGACTTGCTTGCCTACTGGTTCCTGGTTCTGAAACAGCTCTTCAGCAGCAATAGATCCCAGTATGACTTTGTTAGCGCCCGAATTATATTCAGACAAGGTAAAGTGTCTACCCTTCTCTATTTCCAATTGCTGAATGTCTTGGAATTCAAAAGTAGAGCCCTTGACGGTAATGCCAGAAACAGAACTTGATTTGTGTTTTATAGTTTTACCACCCTGAAAAACAGAAAAGGAGACATTCTTGGCATATTTGGACTTCTCTTTTATTACTTCATAATCACTGAGTCCTGGGTCAGGTCTCTTGATGTACTTAAAGTAGTTATTCTCCCAGTCATTATCATTCCAAGGAAATTTTTCTACATATATAGTTTCAGATCCCAATTCTGATAAGCCTTCTCTCACATTATTCTGAAGAGAATCTACTGCTGTCTTGACTGAAATGATGCAAAATATACCAATGGTAATACCGACAAGGGACAAAAAGCTTCTTAGCTTATTCCCAAGCAGGGAACTAAAGGCCTGCCTGACGCTTTCTAATATTACTTTGAGGAATGTAACCACAGACTAAATCTATTCATTTATCCAGCTATATCGGTAATTAATTAGACGAATGGCTATTTATAATGAATAGAGACACCGAGAAGATGCACTAGGTGTAGTCAATTAGCTCAATTTTTCTATTTTTGCACGCATTTTAATCATAATTTTCTATGAAGACCAAACTATCTACATTCAACTTCGAATTACCAGAAAAGCTTATTTCTAAATACCCTCAGGAAATACGAGATGAGTCAAGGCTTATGGTTGTTCACAAAGATTCTGGAAAGATAGAACACAAGGTGTTCAAGGATGTCATAGAATACTTTGATGAAGAAGACACCATGATCTTTAATAATACCAAAGTATTTCCAGCCAGACTATTTGGTAAGAAAGAGAAAACAGGTGCTCAGATAGAAGTATTTCTACTGAGAGAGCTCAATAAAGAATCCAGGCTATGGGATGTACTCGTAGATCCAGCAAGGAAAATCAGAGTAGGTAACAAACTCTTCTTCACCAATCCAAATAACGAAGAAGAAGAACTTCTCGTAGCCGAGGTGGTAGATAATACAACCTCTAGAGGCAGAACGATTAGGTTCTTTTTTGAAGGTACTGATGAAGAATATCATGCTATACTAAGAACTTTGGGTAATACACCTTTACCCAAGTACATAGACAGAGAGCCAGAGCAAATAGATATAGAAAGATATCAAACTGTGTATGCGTCTAAAGTAGGGGCAGTAGCTGCGCCAACTGCTGGTCTACATTTCAGTAAGACGCTGCTAAAAAAGCTTGAGATAAAAGGTGTACATCTCCCGCAAGTAACACTGCATGTAGGCTTAGGTACCTTTAGAGAAATCGAGGTAGAAGACTTATCTAAACATAAAATGGAAGCGGAGTACTTCTCTATTCCTGGAGACTCAGCAAAAATTGTCAACAAGACAATAGATGCCAAAAGAAGAATTTGTAGCGTAGGAACAACATCAATGAGAACCATAGAATCCGCTGTTTCTGCTACAGGTTATCTTAAAGAAGCCGAAGGATGGACTAACCTATTTATCTACCATCCTTACGAATTTACCATAGCAAACAGTATGATAACCAACTTCCATTTGCCAAAATCATCCTTAGTTATTATGGTAGCTGCATTTGCTGGACACGAACTTATCATGGATGCATATCAGGAGGCTATTAAAAATAAGTATAGGTTCTTTAGTTATGGCGACGCCATGCTGATTATTTGATTATTCAGGGAATTATTTTTTCATCCCTATGGTTAAATAGATTAAGTCAGCATGGTTAAATGATTTTTTGCATAAAGTACTGTAAAACAGACTTTTATAAATCAATTTTTCATTTATATAAATTTATTCCAAGCTTTGTATTTTTTTAATACATTTGCGGAAAATTGGGCTTGACTCAGAATTAACGATATAATCAATAAAGTTATTAAGAAATGTATTGGACCCTTGAATTAGCACATCACTTAGAAGATGCACCATGGCCGGCAACTAGAGATGAATTGATAGATTATGCTATTAGAACCTGCTCACCTCCAGAAGTTGTAGAAAATCTTCAAGAAATGGAAGATGAAGGTGATTCTTATGAAAATATGGTGGAAATATGGCCTGACTTCCCTAGAAAAGATGACTTTCTTTTCAATGAAGATGAATACTAAGAGATAGCCACTTTTTAAGAAAGATTAAACTAACCTGCACTTTTTGTGTAGGTTTTTTTTATGTCTTAGTCTTTGGTACTTTGGTTGTATTCACTATAAATACACCTAGCAGCATGACACAGGCTGCAAATATGGATTGCCAAGTGATTAATTCATCATTGAACAGAAAGCCCAAAATCATAGCTATAATTGGATTTACATAGGTGTTCGTAACTACCTTTTCTGTAGAGACATGTCTGAGAAGAAAATTGAAAGCTGTAAAAGCGGCCACCGAACCGAAAACAATCAAATACAATAATGAGATTAAGGTTGTATAGTTATAGTCAGAAACTGGTGCACCTGATTCCCCTATTAGGAAACTAATAATAAGTGTAGAAAATCCACCTACAAACATCTGGATAGCAGAGTTTATCCACTCAGAATCTGGCAGTTTAGCTTTGCTTACAAATATGGAACCGCCACCCCAAGCAATCATAGAAGCAAAAACTATAACAATGCCGAAAACTTGCTCCGAACCACTTATCAAGGTTTTCTGGTGTAACAATATATACATTCCTATCAGCCCGAGAATAACTCCTGCAAAGGACTCTAATGGAGGTGATTTGGCATTGACTACCCACATCATCACTAAGATAATGAGAGGCTCACCAGCTATAATAAGTGCCGTCAGTCCAGTATCAAGAAAATTAAGCGCCCAAATTGCGCCACCTGTTCCTAAGCCCATGAACACAAAACCGGCTATAGTTGCGTTTATAATTTCCTGTTTAGCTGGTAATTTCAAAGAACTAAAAAAAACAGGGATTGCTATCAGGCTGGAAGCGATGAGGTATCTGTATGAACATAACCGGAATGCAGGAATCTGTTCTATGGCAAAAGCTGCAAACAGATAAGTGGATCCCCAAACTATATAAATAGTGGCGAAGCTTAGGATTATTAGCAACCTACTTGGCTTTGAGGACAAGGGAATTTGTATTATAAGTCAACAATACAGAGCGAATAATGACAAAAAGATGACATTTCTTCATACAAACCACGAATATGAGAGAATAATGGAATAATTATTGGTTTTAGACTAGCCAAAGAGTGACTTCTTTAGAATTTATGCAGTCTTAATCATCAACTGTTTCCCTCCTTAGTATTCTTTTATTTAAATTGCGAACGCTTAAAAAATCGTTATGCTTCACAAAGAAGTAAAGAAAATACTATATATAGAAGATAACATTGCTGATATCAAACTTTTCGAAGAGGCAATTTCATTTAATGATTTAGCAATAAATCTTGAATATGTCACTGATGGTCAGGAAATGCTAAAATATTTTGAGGCTTCTAAAAAGGCCCATTATAGGGACTTACCAGATTTGATCATCTCAGATTTAAATCTTCCTAAAATAAGTGGGCAACAGGTTATTTCAGCTATAAAGCAGGATTCTGTATTTAAAAAGATTCCAGTAATCGTTTTTACAACATCCAAGCTCAAAAGTGACATAGAAAAGTGCTACGAATATGGAGCTAACGCCTATTTGTCCAAACCAGTCGATATAGACAAGATTTTCGAACTCATAGAACTGATAGATAAGTTCTGGTTGAGAAACTGTCTACTTATCAAAAATCCTAGTTCAGCGGAGACTTCGTCTCATGCTCAATAAAAATTCTTCTTATTGTTCTAAGCTTAAAGGTGTATCTCTTCTGTTTTTTGTTGTAGATACCTTGCTGGTCCAGCTGGTCTATTCTTGTCTGCCCATATGCATGTAGAATGGTATTGTCTTCCAGAATAAGCCCCACATGTGTTATTAACTGATTTTCGTTTTCAAAGAAGGCAAGATCACCTACCTCACATTGTGTGACAAAGCCTATATCTACGCCAAGCTTAGCCTGTTCCGCACTATGTCGGGGAAGCTTATAACCCATCATCTTATATATAACCTGAACCAGACCCGGTGCATCTATACCAAGGATGGACCTACCTCCATAGACGTAAGGACAATGCAGAAACCGCTTTGCGATGGCAATCAGCAGAGGAGTACTAGATTTTGTTGCAGATAATTGGATAATCTGACCTGAATATTGAAAATGGCCAAAAGGCATCTTAACATTCAGCCCATCACATTTGTACAAATTGGAACCAATAGAAATAGGTATAGTCTTGTCAGCTGAACTGAGGCCATGTAGATGCTCCAAAGAGAAGGTGTCACAGTCCTCAAAAAGATGAACTTCTTTTGCTTTAAGAACATGCAATTGTTTTGGATCTGCCCAGCCAACAGACCCATCCCAACAACACCGTACCCTTATCCAATCCCTGTTTTTTCTAGATATAATTTCGACATACTCGCCAAACAGAATCTGAGATATTTGATAAGACTTATGAGTAGGTAGATGCCTAAGGCAGGCAATGCTGATCTTACAGATTGCAAACGAGCTTAATTTAGGCCTCCCTACTTTTGATTCCATAATAGGTGTGCGAAATTACAATTCTCCTTCAGCCTTCCCCTTTAGCAAGTAAAATAAAATATGTTTACTTCAGTTATTTTAATGTTCTGTTGTTCGAGGATCAGTTGTAATTACAATAATTGTAGATTTGTGCTATGAATAAAGGTTGTATTCTTCTCTTCATTATCGTCATGTTTTCTGTTACTATAAAGGCACAAGACGAACATTTCAGCCAATTTTATGCAATGCCCATGCATATGAATCCAGCTCTGACGGGAGCATATGAAGGTACTTATAGAATGTCTGCTATCTACAGAGATCAATGGAACAATCAACTTGAGTCTCCTTTTCAAACTTTTGCGGCAGGTGGAGATACAAATATAGATTTCAAAATAGGTAATCAGACAGAGCCAGATAAGATAGGGATAGGGTTATTCTTTGTCAATGATAGGGTCACCCAGTTCCAAACAGTAAACAATAGATTACTCGGAAATTTCTCTTATCAAAAACGCCTAGGTAAGGACAAACCTTCATTCCTTGGTGCAGGAGTACAATTAGGAATTACACAAAGAAATATCAACTATGACAACCTGACCTTTCAGGATCAGTTTGATCAGATAAGCGAGTTTGACCTACCTACTGGAGAAAATTTACCTCCTAACAATTTTGGAGCTTTCGATTTTACCATCGGGATAAACTATGCGATCGACTTGGGAAAGACTGACTTCTCTGCTGGAGTTGCCTTACATCATGTAAATCAACCCCGTTATTCTTTCTTTAGCAAACTAGACTTCCCAAATCCCAGTATAGATATAAGTCAAAGACTGCTGTCAAGGACTGTTGTCCATCTCAGCCTTAATAGAGAGTTGAGCTATCTTGCACAGATACAACCGAGAATTGTCTACCAGCAACAAGGAGAACATAATCAACTGGATGCAGGGACAAATTTTGAATACCGATTCAGAGATACTCAGAGTGCTTTCATTCTTGGTTTCTGGATAACTACCTTGAGTGATTTGGATGATTTTCATTTAGAGAATATTACACCTTTAGTAGGATTGAAACAAGGTCAGTTCATCTTTGGCTTTTCGTATGACATCCATCTGAGAGATATACTCAGTTCACCATTTGGCTATAATACTTTTGAGTTTTCTATCAGATTTAGTGGTGAGTATGAAGAAGGAGGCGCCTTCTGCCCTACATTTTAAATTTTAAATTCATCTATATGAATTCCTGCTCAAAATCGGCTTACGCTGCCTTAGTAATTCTAGCAGCTATAATAGTCGGATTAGTCGGCTGTATAGAACAGCCAAATTCTTTTTCACAATTACCTCCAGGAGAATGGAGAGGCATCTTAAAGCTTGCTGACCCAAGTGCCGAATATGCTCAAGATCTAGGTGGTGAATTAGAGAAAGTTAAAGATTATTTCGAACTCCCCTTTAATATCAAGGTGAGTTATGATGATGAAGAAAACATGAAAGTTTTTATACTGAATGGCACTGAAGAAATAGAGGTCGAATCTGTGCATTATGGAAGGGACCCTGCCACTGCCAGAGATACGGTACAACTTTCTTTTGATGCTTTTGATACAAAAATGGATGCGTTTTTTGAGGATAACTTTATCGAGGGATACTGGGTTGTAAATTATAAGGAAAACTACAAGATTCCATTTATTGCAACTTATGGACAGAACCATAGATTTATCAATCGTGAAATAGACAACACTAAAGATTTTGATGGTAAATGGAAAGTAACTTTTGAATATGACAATGATGATGCCTATCCAGCAATAGGAGAATTCAGCCAGAATGGAAATATGCTTAATGGGACTTTTAGAACAGAAACAGGAGATTACCGATATCTTAGTGGCAATGCTTATGGTGACAAACTTAGATTATCAGTCTTCGATGGTTCACATGCTTTCCTCTTCCAGGGCACTATGCAGAACGATACGATCTATGGAGAATTCAGAAGTGGCAAACACTACAAATCAAACTGGATAGCCGTAAGAGACTCTAAATTTACTTTGACTAACCCCTATGACTATACGCAAATTACTGAATCAACCATTTCCAATCTGAAATTCAAAAATGTCGATGGAGTCCCAGTCGGTTTGCATGACCAAGATGGTACACCAAAAGTAAAAATCCTAAACATCATGGGCACCTGGTGTCCTAACTGCAGAGATGAGATTGCTTTTCTAAAAGAGGTAAAAGAAAAGTACAAAGACGAGGTGCAGATTACCAGTATAGCCTTCGAAAGATACAAAGAAGAGGCCAAAGCACTAGCGATGCTGGACAAGTATGCGAAAACGTTAGATATCAGCTGGCCACTACTATATGGAGGTTATGCTGACAAAACCACCACAGGTGAAACATTCCCATTCTTGGATAAAATATATTCATATCCAACCATGGTGATAGCAGATGCCAATAATAACATACATCACATTCACACCGGTTTTGATGGGCCTGCTACTTCCAAGTATGAATCTTATGTTGCCGAATTTGATAATAAAATGAAAAAGCTCATAGCTGCAAAATAAAATATGAATAATAAGATAGCACTGATAACAGGAGCAACTTCAGGAATTGGAAAAGCAACTGCTAAAGAATTTTCTAAAAATGGATACAACTTAATCATAACTGGCAGACGCAAAGAAAAGCTAAAAGCTATTGCGAAAAAGCTCAAAGAAAAATACGCCATAAAAATTCTTCCATTAGTCTTTGATGTCAGGAAAAACTCAGAAGTAAAAAAAGCTATCAACTCTCTTACTGACAAATGGAATAAAATAGATGTCTTAGTAAACAATGCAGGTCTGGCAATGGGTTTTGACCCCATTCAGGAAGGCAATATACAAGACTGGGAAATTATGATAGACACAAATCTTAAAGGACTGTTGTATGTCACAAGACAAGTATCACCCATGATGGTAGAAGCAGGCAAAGGACATATAATCAATGTTGCCTCTATAGCTGGCAAAGAAGTCTACCCACAAGGTAATGTGTATTGTGCCACGAAACATGCAGTGGATGCCTTGACTAAAGCCATGAGAATAGACCTGCACAAGCATGGTATACGTGTAGGCCAAGTAGCTCCTGGTCATGTAGAAGCCACCGAGTTTGCAGAAGTCAGATTTCATGGCGATAAAGAAAGAGCCAAAATCTATGATGACTTTACACCTACTAACTCAAAGGATATTGCCAAGATAATATACTTCATAGCTTCTCAGCCCAAGCATGTAAACATACAGGACATACTTGTGATGGGCACCCAGCAGGCCAGTAGTACCATTACAAATAGATCTGGACGTATTTAAATTATATATCAGCAAAAAGTGCTTTTAGGTCGGTAGCATCTTTAGGTTTCATTCTACCACCGAGCACCAATCTTAATTCACGTCTACGTGGTGCTGATTCGTAAAGTTTTGTTTCATTAGAACTGAGAGGTTTTAACTTAGGCACTTTAATAGGCTTCTTAGTTTCTTTGTCCAGTGCTACGAAAGTCATATACGCATGATTAGACTTTATAGTATTATTACCGGTTATATCTGTTGCAAACACCTCTATGTACACCTCAAGTGAAGTATTAAATGCTCTTGTTACAACTGCTACAATATTTATTACATCACCTACTCTTATAGGTGCACTGAAAGATACATGATCTACAGAGGCAGTGACAACATGTGCTTCACAATGCTTAGAGCCGCAAATTCCACCTGCAATATCCATCCACCGCATAAGGTTCCCACCCATAAGATTCCCTAGAGGGTTGGCATCATTAGGCATTATCAGCTCTGTCATTATCGTTTTACTTTCTGCTACCGTTTTGGCTTCCATGCTTTATATATTAAGGATCTTAAGATTAAATTTTTCTGCTAGAATAGTTCGAAGTTTAGCTTCCACCTCGTTTGGGTCTATTTTTCTCCCTAGTAACTGCGACATAGAAGTCACTGCCTTATCTTTCTCTGCAATACCACAGGGTATGATATTATCGAAATGTGATAAGTCGGTATTTATATTAAGAGCAAAGCCATGCATGCTTACCCATCTACTGAGATGAACGCCTATCGCACAAACTTTCAAATACTGAGAGCCACTTCTTATCCAGACTCCTGTAAAGTCAGGTATCCTTAGCCCCTCTTGTCCATACTCCTTTAATAAGCTAACGATTGCATCTTCTATAGTCCTTACATACCTATGGACATCTCTATATAGCAATTCCAAATCTAAGATCAGGTATCCGGTTAGCTGACCTGGGCCATGATAAGTGACATCCCCTCCTCTATTGATTGGAAATAACTCGAAACCTTGTTGGGTGAGGGTTTGCTCATCTGACAGTAAATGTGTCAGCTTAGCACTTTTGCCCAAAGTGTAGACAGGCCTGTGCTCACAAAAAAGAAGATGGTTAAGCGGTATGCGATGCAACTTTGAATCGGCAGCAGCTTTTGTCGTTTTGATTTCATTATGGAGCAATGTTTGAAAATCCCAGACATCTTGGTAATCTGAATCGTTAAGTTTATGAAACTGAACTTTAAGTTCAGTAACTTTATCTGTAAGAGTATCAACCATTTAAATAATGAGACATTTAGCTAAGACTTTCCTCTTTTTCCTCGTTACATTTCAACTAAGCGGACAAAATGCCCCAGATTTCACTATCTCTGACAGTGGAGGGCAGTCGCATACACTTTACGAAGATTATCTCGACAAAGGTACTACAGTAGTAATAAAGTTTTTCTTTGTGCAATGTCCACCTTGTAATGCAATAGCACCCAATGTGCAAGCACTATATGAAGAATGGGGAGAAGGTCAGGGAGATGTAGAGTTTTTCGAACTGAGTACAATGTCCGGAGATTCTAATGCCGAAATCATAGAATATAAAAATAGGCATGGAATTACATTTCCTGGTGCAGGCGGTGAAGGCAATGCCCTAGCAGCTATTGCACCTTATCAAGCAGGTACATTCGGTGTATTTTTTGGAACACCGAGTTTTGCTGTGATTTCACCTGATGGATCTGTTGTGTATAATACTGGAGGCGCAGGTACAGCAGGAAGAATAGCGAATCTAGATGCAGCCATCGAAGCAACAGGTGCTGTAGGAATTGCAGCTCCAGAACCTTCTGTGTACAATCTGAGTATTTCTGATGCATTTGGTAATGAAGATACTGAGACTACAATTTTTCTAGAAGATGCCAATAACTCTAATATAAGTTTTCCCATTACTGGCAATATGCTAGAAATCAATGACTTAGCTTCAGAATATCCTGGAATTGCAAACCCAGTATTTAGATTTAGAAGAGAGGGTAACGCCATCGATAGAGTAAGTCCATTAGACTTGCTCATAATGAGAAAACACATCCTTGCGATTGCACCGGTAACAGATCCAGCAATTATTGTAGCAGGAGACACTAACGAAGACGGTGTTATAAATCCATTGGACATGCTGACTATGCGAAAATTACTATTGAATATCATTACTGATTTCCCCGAGGGCAACTACAAGTTCATACCTCAAGAAATTCCGGTAGTAATTAATCCAGGGCAAACTGAGAACATTAATGTAACCTCAGTTAAAATGGGTGATCTAAATGGCATTTAACCGCCAAAATCCTTTCAAAACTTGAGCTTGAATTCTTAAAACCATTGAATTCAAATGTTAATTCCGAGATACTGTCGTAAAAAGTATCTTCAAACTTTTGAAAATTGAAGCACTATAG
>CAYNJK010000019.1:0-17100 GCA_964397575.1 uncultured Saprospiraceae bacterium | reverse complement strand
AACAAAATACCACTCCACCATCTTTGCAAGCATTAATAATGACAACGGCACATGTTTAACGACTTGAATGTTTATATAGATAAGTTATCTTCGAACTTGTTTTCTAATTATAACATCAGTTGAGAAGCTTGGAATTTCTAGCTTCACTGAGACAGTTGCTTAGTATATGATTACTTTAAAGAATAACTCCTTGTTCAGAGAGCAAGGCTATATCAATGGTCAATGGCGTAATGCTACCAGTGGGCAGACTCTGGCTGTCACCAACCCATACAACGGGGAAGAGTTAGGGGCTGTGCCTGATATGGGGAAAGAAGAATGCAGAGAAGCAATAGATGCTGCTAAAGCAGCCTTCGATATATGGCGCAATTACACA
Organism: uncultured Saprospiraceae bacterium; assembly: GCA_964397575.1. Classification (GTDB taxonomy): domain Bacteria; phylum Bacteroidota; class Bacteroidia; order Chitinophagales; family Saprospiraceae; genus RFSX01. The sequence continues at coordinate 16,727 of CAYNJK010000019.1, read as the reverse complement.
GCCAGCAAGCGTGCCAAAATTCTAAAGAACTGGTACCAATTGCAGCTTGATAATTTAGAAGACCTGGCGAGACTCTTGACCATGGAGCAAGGAAAGCCATTGGCAGAGGCGAAGGGAGAGGTCCGTTACGGCGCCAGCTTTGTAGAATGGTTTGCCGAGGAAGCGAGAAGGGTATATGGCGATGTGATACCAGGCCATGGTAGAGATAAAAGAATTACGGTTATCAAACAACCTATAGGTGTAGTGGCTGCGATTACGCCTTGGAATTTCCCTAGCGCAATGATTACTCGTAAGGTGGCTCCTGCCTTGGCTGCAGGTTGTACGGTTGTTATAAAACCTTCTGAGCTGACACCATTTTCAGCATTGGCCCTAGCACAGCTTGCGGAAGAAGCAGGTTTTCCTAAAGGTGTCCTAAATGTCATTACAACTAATCAAGCCCCAGTCATCGGTATGGAGATGACTAGCAATCCGAAAGTGAAGAAACTCTCTTTTACGGGATCTACCAGAGTTGGAAAGATCTTGTTAAAGCAGGCCGCAGATCAGGTAAAGAAGGTCTCATTAGAATTGGGAGGCAATGCCCCTTTTATTGTGTTTGATGATGCTGACGTAGACCTTGCTGTACAAGGTGCCATAGCATCTAAATTTAGAAATGCTGGACAGACCTGTGTATGTACCAATCGTCTGTTTGTGCAAGCTGACATCCATGACGCCTTTGTGACCAAGCTGACAGAAGAAGTAGCTAAGTTGAAGTTGGGTAATGGTCTGGATGGTGATACCAATATTGGTCCCATGATAGAAGAGAAAGCTGTAGACTTTGTAAGTTCTGTTGTTGCTGATGCTAGAGAAAAGGGAGGTAATATTCTGACAGGTGGCAGATTGTCTGAAGGCTCTAAGCTTATCTACGAACCCACCATCATCTCTGCTGCAACCAAAGAGATGAAAGCTTTCAGTAATGAAATATTTGGACCTATTGCACCAGTCTATAAGTTCCAAACAGAGGCGGAAGTTATTGCTCTTGCCAATGATACACCTTATGGACTTGCGGCTTATTTCTATGGACGAGATTATGCAAGAATATGGCGCATTGCGGAAGCCTTAGAATATGGTATGGTCGGTATAAATACAGGAATGATTTCTACTGCTGTAGCACCCTTTGGAGGTGTAAAAGAAAGTGGCTTTGGACGAGAAGGGTCCAAGTACGGAATAGGGGACTATGTGAATATTAAGTATATGTGCTGGGGTGGGGTAGAGTAACGTTAGCTTTTAGGCTTCACTTAATTTCTTTACGCCTTCTAGCCAGTTTTTCCAGACCACCTTTTGGGCTTCGAAGTCAGATGTATAAGAACCTGCATATATTGACAACTTACAATTAAGGCCATCTTTTTCTATAGAATATCTTTCTAGATAATCCATGCCAGGAATATCATAATCTATTTGGATTAGTTCATTGACGATTAGTTTACCGATGATGCCTGTGCTAACGATTCTATCAGGTTCATACTTGAAATGGACTTCAGAGCCTAGTGTCCAGTCTGACTCTACAAAAGCGTTCTTGTCGAATATAGCCCCCAATGTTTTTGCATAATTTTTGTCTGTAATTATATGCCATACTCTAGCTGGCGGAGCAGCTATGTCTATCGTGATGGATACAATTTTGGCTTCTTCTAGGTTGCTCATAGCTGTCATTTGTCTTTGCAGTGGAAAAGATAAATGGTATAGCTGGAATTTCCAAATGCTTACCGGGAGGATATATAAGAATAAGGGCTAAAACGCAGTACGGTTCTAGCTTATGTATTCCGATTTAGCGAAAACAGCTATCCAAGCTAATGCGCTGAAAGCCAAACACATATCCGTGTACAAATGTATAGCAAACGGCTATTACACGTAAGTAAATATTAATTATACGACTCTGACTTGCAGCTGTCCTCACCTTTGTCCTGTCATCGATTCTATGGATCCTCACGATCTGATATTTAGAATCATCTTTTTGTTTTACCCGTTCCGGAATATCGGAATACAAAATTTTTAAATCATGAATACTTTAAGAAATTCAGTACAGTTAGTAGGCAACTTAGGCAGAGATGTAGAGTTCAAAAACTTTGATAGTGGTTCCTCCAGAGCCAGCTTTACCTTAGCGACTAACGATTTTTACAAGAACAACAAAGGCGAGAAAATGCAGGATACCCAGTGGCACAATGTCGTCGCTTGGGGACGTGTAGCAGAAAACATGAACTCCCTCCTAGCCAAGGGCTCAGAGGTAATGATCAAAGGAAAACTGACCTCGCGCAGCTATGATAACAAGGAAGGGGAGAAAAAGTATATCACCGAGATTGTGGTAAATGAGTTTATGACTTTGCAGAAGAAAGAACTGCCTTTCTAGGTCGATTATATAGTCTATCCAGAAAGAAAGGACCTATGATACAGGGTTCGTATCTATGGATGCAATAACCTTACTGCACTTTACACGATAGCCTTCTGCACAACTCTAATTAGTAGTGCAGAGCCGTCGTGTAAAGTCAGGCTGGGTTAAGCTTCTAGCAGCTTACTCCGTACAAGAAAAAGCGGCTTCTATCTTGGCCGACATAAAACCGGCAAATGGATTCTGAGTAGAGACTTCCACTTCGTCACTGTAATCTAGTATTTCTATATTCTCCAGTACGCCTAGTTTTTTATCCATGGCTTTTGCGAGTGGAGTAGCCTTTGCTTTGGCCTCGCCTATCAGTGTTCTGTAAGCCTCAGTCATATACTTGTCCTGGTGTTTTACTTTAGGGTTGGCAATTTCAGCATCTGCAAGTTGTACTCTCCATCTGTCATCTAGCGCTTTGAACGCCTTATGTGTAACGCCACTTACAGAGCAGTGGTACTTAGAACCTCCAGAGCCTAGAATAGCAGAGTGCACTTCTACATTGAGTCCTTCTTCCTGCAACGCTTTTAGAGAAATTTCATCAAGCACAGTAATGAAATCAAGGCTGTGTATTGCTGCAGGCAATTGTTTTTCTACGGTTACGGTAATGTCTTGAGCAGTAGACGTTAGTGAAAGTACTATTGCTATCGTCAGCGTTATGAATTTAAAGTAAGTCATCGTTCTTGTTGTTTATAAATATTAGTATTCATGATCCCACCTACATTGTAAGATGGATATACCTGAGTAATCCAATGATTGTACCTTCTACAATGTGGATTCAGACTAAAGCAGTAATTGTCAGTTAGTTGTCAGAGTATTCTACAGTTAGCCTGGAAACGAAACTATTTTAATTGTAACTCCAAGATGAGGAGTTTAATAACAGAACCTTATAGAATTTCATAGTTGTCATTATAGCAACAAAGCCAGCTTCTTATACCACTCTCCTTCACTCAGCTTTGCACCTTTCTTTATCATCTCAAACATTTCTAGCTCTCGTTGCTTGATGTATTTTTTTTGTCCGGTAATGAGTTCGCAGTCTCCTTGCCTTAGGGCTGCTGATATGTGCTCGTCTAAGACAAGCTTGCCTTGAGAACACTTGACGCTTATTACTACAGCTTGTTTGTCTTGATAATGGAAACAGGAGATACTCTTCTCAGTACGATGTACCAGATACCTTTGTTGGCGCAGGATCTTTTCAAAGACGACATCACTGAACTGAGCAATTATGCCTTGTGCTTTAGCTAGATCATTCGTTTTTATTTTAGCCCACTCTACGGCGACTATTCCATTGACAACAAGAAAGGCTACAAAGTCCTCCTTGAGCGGTTCCAGTTCGTCAGATGTGAGTAGTCTATACTTAGGCATAGGTGGTTTCTGGTGTGATTATTTATGATATAATTGTAGCAGAGGACTATCTGCTTACCAAATTGGTCTTTACAAATCTTTCTATAAAGTCCTCCTTGTAAGATGGCCCTAGTGGCAACTCTAGGTTTTCAGTATAGATGGTGTCGGTCCCTATACTTTTGATGTTCTTGATCTGGATGATATAAGATTTGGATGTTCGTGCAAATAACTTAGGGGGTAATTGTGCGAGTATGGTTTTCACATTCATGGAAGTCATGTATTTAGTATCCTTGGTGTGGATGACTACGTAGTCTTTCATGCCTTTGATATACAATACATCTTCGTAGAAGACTTTTACATATTGTCGGTCTGATTTGATATACATAAAGCTGTCTTCGTAATCGTCTACGATGGCTTTTTCAGATTTGTCGAGATCTAGATAGTCTTTGACCTTGTTGATGGCTTTGAAAAAGCGATCAAACTTTATGGGCTTTACCAGATAGTCTATAACGTCTAGCTCGTAAGATTCTAGGGCATATTGCGGATAAGCAGTGCATAAAATAATATGTGGCTGTTTACTCATGGATCGGATAAAGTCTAGACCATTGAGCCCGGGCATCTCTATGTCCAGAAAGATAAGATCTACTTCGTTTTTAAGTAAGAAGTCACTGGCAAGTAAGGCATTGGCAAAGTCACCCCTGTGTTCCAGGAAAGGAACTTGGTCACAGTTTATCTGCATTCCATCTCGGGCCAAGGGCTCATCATCTACGATTATGTAACTTATCATGGCAGCGTTATTTCGACATGTACAGTGAAATCCTTCTCTTCATCTCTGATTTCTATGGTGTGGCTATCAGGATAAGACAACTCGAGACGCCGCGTGGCATTAACTAGACCTATACCTCCTGAGACACCACTGTGTAAGGTGCCTTTATTATTCCTACAACTGAAGATGAGTTTTTCTTCCTGCTTTTCCAGGAGGATGTCTATCTTATCGGTTCCACTATTGCTATTGGAATACTTAAAAGCATTTTCTATAAACGGCAAAAATATGAGTGGACGAATAGGTAGATGCATATTGGAAACACGAAGGTCGAAGTCTACTGCCAGACTTTGTCTTCTTATTTGTTCCAGTTGGATATAGTTTTTGAGATAGGCGACTTCATTTTTAAGTGGGACAGTATCGCCACTGCATTCATAAAGCTGATACCTTAGGAGTTCCGATAACTGCATGATAGTCTCAGGGACCTGGTCATCTTTTTTCTTGGACATGACATAGATGTTGTTCAGCGTATTGAACAAGAAATGTGGATTGACCTGTGTCTTGAGATATGCCAGCTCGGTTTCCAGCTTGTCTTCTCTCAGCTCCATGATTTGTGTATTGCTCTTGTAAGTGTAGCTAATAAGTTTCATTGCTACTGCCATAAAGAGCAAAGACATATTGATAGGAATCTCAAAAAGAAAGACAGACAGCGCTTCCACTTCAGGATCTGAAAAGCTTATCTCATATATGTAATTGTTATATAGTAGGATCAATACGACCGAAAGAAAGGTCAGGACAAAATATTCTACAAACTTGCCTTTGAGAAAAAACCTGGGCAACAGGTAATAGATATTAATATAGACCATAACCATATCTCCGATCAATTCTAATAGTATGGTTGAATAGCCAGACTCGTACGGAGAAGTCAGTCCTACTAAGCTCAAGGTCTCATCTGCATAGATAAAGAACCAGAAGAAGATGTGCTTTATCACCTTATACTTCTTGTCGAATAAGAGCTTATATGTCCAATCTGGAATTTTCATATACCCTGCCACTTTTAGGATTCTGCTTTGATTCTTTACCTATTAATATATCTGCACCCCAAAATTACCCCTAACTCAGCATTTCGTGCTTTGTGGAAGTATAATAAAACCCACCCTAAGTATAAAATAAGGCTAGTGGAAGTATAAAGTGGCCGTTTTACAGGCTTTTAGCACTATAGATTTGAGTCATGTTACCCAATGAAGCATTTATTCACAAAACAAAAATTGGTCTTATGAAAAATTTAATTTGGAATCTAATCGCCCTTTTGGCCCTCATTATGTTAAGCTCATCTTGTAATGATGACAGTGATTTTTTAGATAATGACAACTTCGCGGAGGAGTTGGCCATAGAAGGGCCCACTGTTCACAATAAGAAAACTTGTGGGCATGATCACCATATGCAAGAACTCCTTTCGGATCCTGTCTATAAGGCAGCTTATGACAAGAGAATGGAAAAGCATAAGCACTTTATGGCAACCAATGTGGGCACTAGAGCTCTATGCAGCTCTCCGATAAAAGTACCTGTTGCTATCCACTACCAAGGTGCAAACAGCAACGACCTGACCTGCTTAGTAGCTCTTGCAGTAGAACAGGTAGCGGCACTAAATGCAGACTATCAGGGCACAAACTCTGATATCTCAAACTGGACAAATAACGCTTCCAGTTCATTTCCCAGTATTACGCATGGAGAAACATGTCTGGAGTTTGTCCTTGCTGACACGAATCACCCAAGTGGTTATGGTCTCACAAATGGCGATCTTGCAGTAACAAGAAATGCAACGACTGGCGATTCTGATCCATCTTGGGCAGGCTACCTAAATATATTTGTAAAGAACGCAGGAGGTGCTCTAGGTTATTCGCCTCTGGGTGGATCAGGAAATGGTGATGGCGTTGTTGTAGACTTAGGTGCCTTTGGTATAGCTAATTCCTCTTGTGGCAACGTAGGGGCCAATGCACCTTACAACTTGGGAAGAACTTTGACGCATGAGGTGGGGCACTATTTATTACTAGATCACATCTGGGGTAATGGTTGCAACCAAGACGACGGTGTAGCAGATACACCTAATCAGCAGTCAGACTATAGTGGTTGCCCTAACATCGGAGCAAGCAGCTGTGGCTCTACAGATCTACACATGAACTATATGGATTACAGTGACGACGCTTGTATGTATATGTTTACTTCAGGTCAGTCTACAGTGCAAGAAAATTATGTTGCTTCCAACCTAAGTAATATTACTAATAATGCGGCTAATGTCATAAGCGGCAACACTGGCGGCGGCAATACCGGTGGTGGTAATACCGGTGGTGGCAATACCGGTGGTGGCAACACAGGAGGTGGTAATACAAGCGCAACTTGCGGCGTGCCGGCTACTCTAACAGCAGTAGTACAAAGCAGTACGGAAGCACTTATTAGTTGGGAGGCACAAGCCAATGCGGTCAGATACCTGCTTAGGTATAGAGAGAATGGCACTTCTACGTGGTCTTTTATGTTTGTAACTACAGCTCAGCACCTGCTTTCAGGACTGACACCAGCTACTACCTATGATTATAGAGTGAGAGCACAGTGTCCTAATGGGTGGACAGGCTTTACAGGTATATCTTCATTTACAACGAGCGCTACAGGCGGGGGCACTGGCGGGGGCACTGGCGGCGGAAACACAGGCGGTGGAGCTACAACTTGCGGTGTTCCGAGTTATAGTAACACGACCTATCTTACTCAGACGCGGACAAAAGTAGACTGGGAATCTATGCCACAAGCAACCAGATACCATATTACATTCAGAAGACCAGGAACTTCTTGGATGACTATGTCAGTAACAGCTGCAGAAAAAACACTTACAGGTCTGATCAATGGAGAGACTTATGAATACAAAATCAGAGCAAAATGCCCTAGTGGATGGACCGCATGGACTTCAACGGAGACTTTTGTACAGACAGCTGGAACAGGAGGAGGCAATACTGGGGGAACTACCAATAGTGTAGTGTTTAATCTTACACTGGATGATTATGGCTCTGAGACGACTTGGGAGCTGGTAGATGACAACAATAACACTTTAGCAAGTGGTGGGCCTTACGCAAACAACATTGCGGGTACAGTAAAGACGGAAACACTTACCATGGCCAATGGTTGTTATACGCTTATAGTAGACGATTCTTATGGTGACGGCATTTGCTGCACATATGGCAATGGGTCATTCGAGCTCTTAGATAGTAATGGTAGCCAGATCGGCTTCTCCAATGGAAACTTTGGAACCTTTGAGACAATCGAATTTTGTATCAATAACAATGTAGTGACAACTTCTAGACAAGCTAAAGAAGAAAAACTTAGGGATCTACAACCAAAAGATGTCCACAATTTTTCATTCTAAAGGCTAATTGCGTTTAGTAACATAGAGCCAGCCCAGAGACTCTGGGCTGGCTTTCTTGTTTTGTATAGGACTGTTTATTCAAGCAAATAGAGTAGAAAGGAGTAGACAGATAGTGCTTCTGAGCAACGAATCATGGAATAGTCTTAAAATGCTCTTAAAAACTGCTATCATATTGATAATCATTGCAATATGAAATGGACTGGCGGTTTCTTTTCATATTTTATAGTATCTTTGCGCACCAATTTCAAGATTGAGTAAATAAATTATTAAGTCTATCTAACCCACATCAAGAAGGAAATTTATAAGCTCCGTTCGATTCAGCAATGTGGTATGAGTTCAAAAATCAAGAATGAGTAAGAAGCGAGTATTGTTTGTGACTCAAGAGATGAATCCTTATACGACTATCTCAGAAATTTCTACGATAGTCAAACAATTGGCTCCATTTACCCAAGGCAAAGGCATGGAAGTCCGTGTATTGATGCCGAAGTATGGAAGTATTAACGAAAGACGACACAGGTTACACGAAGTTGTTCGTCTGTCGGGTATGAATATCATAGTAGATGACGATGATTATCCATTAATCATTAAGGTCGCTTCACTACCAGGCGCCAGACTTCAGGTGTATTTCCTTGATAATGAGGAGTTTTTCAAAAGAAAATTCGTTTTCGATGACGAAAATGAGCAGCCTTTCGAAGATAATCAGGAGAGAATGGTATTCTTCTGCAAAGGTGTCATAGAAACCGTAAAAAAATTCGGTTGGCCGCCAGACATCATCCATTGCCACGGCTGGATGACGAGTTTAGTGCCATTCTATCTTAAGACTGTGTACAACAATGAGCCAATATTTGATAATTCTACATTAATTTATTCGGCTTACGACAACAAATATCAAGAGCATTTCACAGACCGCTTTTTTGAAATTGCAGCTATTAATCAGCTGGAAAGAGAAGATTTAGCTGCTTTTGAAGACAATGGCAAGGCAAATCTTCTTGCTGGAGGCATGAAATATGCAGATGCCATCGTTAAAGGTGACGAAGCCCTAAGTTCTGAAATAATTGCTCAGATAGAAGCTTCTGAAAAGCCTAATTTAGAGGCGTTTCCAGAAGAAGAACTGAATGACAATATGATGGAATTCTATAAAGGTCTTCTCGAACCAGTAGCTTAATTTCTCGAATGAAATATCTTTTCTATCTATTAGTATCGTTGTTACTAATCGCTTCCGCTTGTAATGATTCTATTGTTGTAGGCTCAGATTTGCTTGGTCCCGAGACAGTGGATGTAGAAATTATATCAGATATAGAAATACCTGCAAGAACAATTTTGGGAGATTCTTTCGAAACGTTTATAAAGGTAGATGCAGATAACCATCCTCGTATGTCTTTCCTGTTCGGAGCTATAAATGACGACACTTTCGGGAGCACAGAGGCCAGAACGTATTTTGCACCTGGTCTTGAAGAAGACTTTCCTTCTTTTGAAGGGAGTACCCTTGATTCCGTTGTGTTGGTATTGCCTTTGGCTCCAAGAGCTGGTTATGGTGATCCGGATGAGATACATGATCTAGAGCTGACAATGCTAGATGAAAGAATGGATGCAGAAGAGAGAACAGATTTTTATTCCAATCTCGAGTTGACTTCTTCTGGTACACCACTTCATCAAGTTTCTACAAGGATAAATTATGAAGATTCTTTAAGGATTAATTTATATCTAACAGACTCTATAGTAACTGTAGGGCCACAGTTGAGGATGAGGTTAGACAATCAATTTTGGCTAGACCTAAGATCAGCGTTACCCGATGAGGATGTGTTGGAATCGGAACTGCTGGATACTTTCCCAGGTTTTGAAATAAGTTCAGTCAATGCACAGAACAGTATGGTAGGAATCAATCTGGGCTATGAGGATGATGCCAGTCCAGCCAATATCTTGTTCCACTACAACCAAGGGGATACGCTAAAACGCATCTTCCTCTTACCGCTTGGAAAATACCGACATACTTTTATAACTAAGGATTACAGCTCCAGCGCTCTGGAAGCTGACCTAGATGCTACAGATACAGAATGTCTCTATCTAGAATCACAAGGCGGGACAAATCTGGCCTTAGATTTTTCTAACATTTCTCAGGTAGATGACCTCATTCTAAACCATGCAAATCTTACCTTGACCGTAAAGCCTTTCGATGAAGAAAGGTTTCCTGCGATAGCGACTATAGCTGCTGGGTATATAAACGAGGATAGTATTTTAATACAAGCGGACAGAGTAGATCGTCCTGCTGTTCTGGAGGAGACCTTTCCTCTAGGTGTCCAGACCTGGAGTTATGATTTGGATCTTACTAGGTATATAGGTGCATTGAGAAACGGAACCATAGACAATACTGAGCTAATCATCTTTCCGTTATTAGAGGCTGATAGAGCAAGCAGATCACTTATATTTAACAACTCGACAGACCCAGACCAATCCATTAAGCTAAATCTAGTACTTACTAAACCTTAGAGACACATGTGTGGTATAGTAGCATATATAGGCGACAAGGATGCCTATCCCATTCTGATAGAAGGACTCAAAAGATTAGAGTATAGAGGTTATGACAGCGCCGGTGTTGCCTTGCTCAATGAAGACCTAGACGTCTTCAAAAAAAGAGGCAAGGTGTCAGACCTGGAAAAGCACATCGCCACTGAAATGTCAAATGTTACAGGTTGCACAGGCATAGCGCATACACGATGGGCAACACATGGTGTGCCTAACGATACCAATGCCCACCCTCATAAATCAGGGAATGGCCGTCTGGCACTCATACATAATGGCATCATAGAAAATTATAGTTCTATAAAAAAGGCTTTGGAGTCGAGAGGACATGAATTCCATTCTGAGACTGACACCGAAGTTCTAGTCCACTTAATAGAAGAGGTTCAAGACCAAAAAAATCTCCCGTTAGAAGAAGCCGTTAGGGTTGCACTAAAGCAAGTTATAGGGGCCTATGCCATAGTCGTCATGGACGAAAGCGAACCCGATAAAATAGTCGGCGCAAAACTTTCTAGTCCACTAGTATTTGGGATAGGCGACGATGAGTATTTTCTTGCTTCTGATGCCACACCGATTATAAAGTATACTAATAAGGTTATCTATCTCGAAGATGGTGAAGTCATCAGCATCCAAAGAGATGGCAAGTATGAGATACGAAATCTCGACAATGAAGTCCTAGACCCTAAGGTCATGGAGTTAGACCTAAATATAGACGAGATAGAAAAAGGAGGCTACAGCCACTACATGCTCAAGGAGATCTACCAGCAACCAATTACCGTAGCCGAGAGTATGAGAGGTAGAATCAATGCAAGCGAAGGCTGGGCGATTCTAGGAGGGATGAGCGAGCACATAAATCGTATCGTCAAGTCTGATCGAATCATCATGACCGCTTGTGGCACATCTTGGGTAGCTGCTATGATAGGGGAGTATCTCTTTGAAGACCTTGCCAGAATTCCTACAGAAGTAGAATATGCCAGTGAGTTCAGATACAGAAACCCTATTATAAGAGAAAGTGATTTTATCATTGCTCTCTCACAATCAGGAGAAACTGCTGATACCTTGGCTGCAGTAAAACATGCAAAGAACAAAGGAGCACTAATCTATGGTCTGGTCAATGTAGTCGGCTCTTCTATAGCCAGAGAAACCCACTGTGGTTCTTATATACATGCTGGTCCGGAAATAGGGGTAGCATCCACAAAAGCCTTTACTAGCCAACTGACTGTGCTTACGCTTATGGCGCTGTATCTGGGTCACGAGAAAGGCATCATTCCAGAAAATTATTATAGGAAACTACTCGCCGAGCTAGAGACTATTCCTGCCAAAATTGCCAAGATTCTGACCAAAGATGATCAGATAAAATATATAGCTGGAGAAATCCGTAATGCCTCCAATGCCTTGTATCTGGGTAGAGGTTATAATTTCCCTGTTGCGCTGGAAGGTGCGCTAAAATTGAAAGAGATAAGCTATATTCACGCCGAGGGATATCCTGCTGCAGAAATGAAGCATGGTCCTATTGCGCTGATAGATATGTATATGCCTGTAATCGTACTGGCAACCAATAAGAGTGCCTACGATAAGATCTTTAGCAATATACAAGAAGTAAAAGCCCGTAAAGGCGTCGTCATCGCTATAGTAACAGAAGGTGATGTAAGAATAAAGGAAATAGCAGATTATATCATAGAAATTCCTGAGACAGAAGAACCGCTGACACCATTATTGTCAGTGATTCCATTACAACTTTTGGCCTATCATATCGCTGTTATGAGAGGCTGTCATGTAGATCAGCCAAGAAACTTGGCTAAATCAGTAACCGTAGAATAGTATTTATTATGGAATATGAATTAGAATATAACTCCGAGACTGCGTTATTGCGTATACCTGAGTATGGGAGACACGTGCAGAATCTTATCTTCTATTGCAAGACGATAGAGGATGATGAAAAAAGACAAACCTTTGCAGAACAAGTGGTGAATCTGATGCACCAGATGAATCCTCAGAATAAGAATGTCCAGGAGTATAGAAATAGACTGTGGAAGCATTTCTTCTATATAGCCGAATATGATATCAATATAAAAGCACCAGAAGGTCTGGTAATAGATGAACCAGCGGAAAGAAAGAAACCAGAACCGGTGGAATACCCGAGACATGAGTCGAAGTTCAGACACTATGGCCACAATGTTAAGTCACTGATAAATAAGGCAATAGCTATGGAAGATGGCCCTATAAAGGAAGGCTTTGTGGAAACAATAGCCGGCTTTATGAAGATGGCTTATAAAAACTGGAACAGAGAACATTATGTGAGTGATGAGATCGTACTGGAAGACTTAAAAGCTATGTCCAATGGCCAGCTACAAGTAAGCGAAAATGCTTCTTTGGATACTCTGGCCAAGGCTGTACGAACTAAGAGAAGATCTAACGACAATCGCAATAATAGAGGCAAGTCTAATAGAGGCAGACACAATAACAGAAGAAGAGGTCGTAGATAAACCAGCTATTTTATACATCTCTTTATGCGCAATATGCACGGGCTGGTCATAAAGCCCTGTGTTGTACGCTTACATTTCTTCGATAAAGATTATCTTCCCACTTTTTATCTCAAATCTAATTAGAGATGTCCAGCGAAGCTTTTGTAGTACAAGGGAATGCCAAACTAAAAGGCGAAATCACACCACAAGGCGCCAAAAATGAAGCGCTTCAGATTCTTAGTGCAGTTCTGCTCACCAAAGAAAAAGTCACCATCAGTAATGTCCCTGACATAGTAGATGTCCGTCGACTTATTGCTCTACTAAAGGGCCTTGGTGTCGAGGTCAAAAGGATAAACGCAAACAAGTATTCCTTTAAAGCTGATAAAATAAATCTCAAATACTTTTCCTCTAAGGATTATCTCAATGAGGCAAAGAAAATAAGAGGCTCTGTCATGCTGATGGGTCCCTTACTGGCAAGGTATGGCAAAGCGTATCTTCCGAAGCCAGGCGGTGATAAGATAGGTCGTAGAAGATTAGATACCCATTTTCACGGATTTATCACCCTAGGCGCAAAGTTTAAGTACATAGAGGCCAAGGACGAATTCTTCTTAGAAGCCAAGCAGCTCAAAGGTACCTATCTCCATATGGAAGAGATCTCGGTTACAGGTACAGCAAATGTGGTGATGGCAGCGGTCTTAGCTAAAGGAACCACAACAATATATAATGCCGCTTGCGAACCTTACTTACAGCAGCTTTGCAAAATGCTGACTAGAATGGGTGCAAAAATAGAAGGCATCGGCTCTAATTTGCTAAAGATAAAAGGTGTCCGCTCTCTCAAAGGGACGACACATAAGATTTTGCCAGACATGATAGAAATAGGTTCTCTCATAGGACTGGCCGCGATAACGCAGTCTAGCTTACGGATCAAAAATGTCCGTCTGGATATGTTGGGCATCATACCTTCCACTTTCCAGAAACTCGGAATCAAGATGAGCCTTGAAGGCGATGACATCGTCATCCCTAAGCAAAAGAAATATGAGATCCAGAATTTTATAGATGGCTCTATACTTACTGTCTATGATGCACCTTGGCCAGGGTTTACGCCGGACCTGCTTAGTATTTTTCTGGTCACTGCGATACAAGCAAAAGGCAGTGTTCTTATCCATCAGAAAATGTTTGAGAGCAGGCTTTTCTTTGTCGATAAGCTCATAGACATGGGGGCTCAGATTATCTTATGCGATCCGCATAGAGCTACCGTAATAGGACTGGACAGAAAAAGCAAACTGCGCGGTATCAGAATGAGTTCTCCAGATATTCGTGCAGGTGTCTCACTCCTTATAGCCGCCTTGTCAGCCAATGGTGAGAGCATCATCGAAAACATACAGCAAATAGACCGCGGTTACGAAAGAATCGATGAGCGACTGAATGCCTTGGGCGCTAATATTAAGCGGATAAGTGTATAGCTTTTTTTTGCTTAGAGAAGAAGGGCTGTATAATAAAATGTTGCCATGCAGTGACTTGCTAAAGTATCTCCTTTAAAGAAATAAGGACGACTACAGCTAAAATTTTATTTCAAGAACTAAGGTTAATTATTTAACTTGATTATAAATCAGCATATATGAACAAGTTTGCAGCCTTCCTTATCCTCTCTGTATCTTATTCGTGCCTTTATGGCCAGGATTATTTCTCCAAACTTACACCAAGAGCAGAGACGGCATCAGTAGTCCAAAATTTTGAATTGGGAGAAAAGAACTTTACTCTTGGTTATCAGAATGATTCCACCTTGAATTATACCCCTTTGGTAATATCTACTATAGATGATAGTGGTTATGTCACTGAGGCGAAGCGAATGGGTCTCTCCATAGGCAGAAGAACAGCTGCTGTAGATGAGGCACTATACCTTCTTGGGACTAGAGATACCAGCATTGTCATCATGGAGATCGATGACGAGCTTAATGAAGAACTGCTCATAGAAATAGCATATCCCAAGGTCATAGATCATATCGGTGCTTCCAAACTACTTATGACTGAGACGGCCTTTTATGCTGCTGGCTGGGGAAGACTTGATGTCCAGCATCTTCAAATTCCGAATAAGTCTCGAGAAGATGAAGGCTGGATAGTAAAGGTGGACAGAGCCACTATGATGATGGACACCATTGTTATTGTTCCACATACGGGTTGGTCGGATCAGAGGATTTATGACATGGAATTTATGTCGGATAGTACAATAGCAATCCTAACTCTTGACAATCCCATAGCCTTTAACCATACTCTACAGTTTAATTTTTATAATCTGAGTCTGGACTTCGAAAATAGTATAGGGGGTTTTGTCCCTTCTAGTAGAACACATTTTGAGACACTAGAAGACAAGGTGCTCTTATATAGCAAAGGATCTATAGACAATGAGAGAGTGCACTCTGGATTGTGGGCACTAACAAAGGATGGTGAAAAGTTGTGGGAGCTTAATCTAGACAAGTTTTTCCCTGACTCTCTGGTACTCGATGTTTTGATACGTGATATGAGATTCCTCGATGACGGGCACTTATTGCTTTGTGGCCATATGTGGTCAGCGACTCAGTTTACTACTGGAGATGTCGACGGTATCATCTTGTGCATAGATGAGAATGGGGAAATGCTGTGGCACCGCAGGTATAGACCAGGAACTACTACCCTTGACCTCTCACTGATTTCATTTATGGAGGTAGAGGATGGGTATATTTTTTCGGGACATTCGTCTAGCCAGTATTTGGCAGGCATCCCTAACCATATTTGGACCTTAAAGACGGATACTCGAGGCTGTATAGATGACGAATGCACAGAACTTCAGATTGTGGAAGTGGAAGAGTTGTTACAGGATGTAACACCTTTGATAATAGCCCCCAATCCTTCTGATGGTTTGGTCCACATAGCTTATGAGGGCAAGCACATCGATCAGTTGCAAGTATACGATGCGTCGGGACAACTTGTGAAGTCCATGTATGATGTGCATTCACGGCAACCTATTGATATGACTTCTGAGTCTGACGGCCTGTATTATTTCTTGATCATGGACAAGAGTAATAAGAGGTACTATTCAGCTAAGGTCATGATAACTAGGCGGTAGTATATTTCTATACGCAAGAGGTGCTCAGAATGAATTCGATAAAAAAACATTTTTATAAAAATTGAAAATGTTCGGATTAAAATTCTTTGTTAGGTGTTGGAAAATTCCAAAAAGTAGAGTTATATGATTTATGAATAGACTAGAGATTTTATTTCTATTAACAACTTCCTTATTAGTTGAGTTTTCATTTGCCCAACCATATGTTACTAAGATATTTGATGAAGTAGAACATGAACACTTACACATAGAGTTCTCCAAGGACAGTTTTGAACAATATTTAGTTACTGTGCGCAGTGCTAATGTTTCTGATGGAGAAATATATTGGATAAATGAAAATATAGACACAATACACATAAGGTGCATAGACGAGACAGATGAAGAAATAACTCTTGCCATCAAAGAAAGTCATAGCGACTGGATGGATATGCTTTATGATGAGCATATTGTTCCTATGCTTGAAGAAAAATATGAGTTTCCTACAATTATCTATCGAAAGAATAAGAATACTAAAGTAGGCATGTTGCCAGACTCTTGTGCATTAAGAGAAGAAGTCGTATTTCATCTTAGTCAGAGAATCAAGTTGCTAAAGGAAATAAACGACCACAGGTATATCCGTACATGGGAAAAATTAATTGGTAAAATTGAGAATTGCAAAAGTAGTAGATATAATTTTCTTCAACAAAGCAGGTATATCCTAGAGTTAGATAATTATATAATAC
>CAYNJK010000018.1:0-17446 GCA_964397575.1 uncultured Saprospiraceae bacterium | reverse complement strand
GTGATAGCCCTATTTGGTCAGCACAGAGGTCATGGGGGCAGTGAAAGAATAGAAGCCAGAAAGATTGCTTACTTGACGGACATTTTGGAACTGACTTCTGAAGAAGCTCAAGTTTTTTGGCCTAAGTATAATGAATACAAAAAGAAGCAGGATGCGCTTCGTGATGCGTCCAAGAGCCAGAATGAGGAAGCCGAAGAAGCTGACTTACAAGCACATTTCGAACGCGAAGAAAGACGCTTGGAACTGAGAAAGAGTTTTATTCTCGAAGCAGAAGAAATATTAGGTTCTAAGAGAGCATTAAAACTGCTGAGCGCAGACAGAAAATTCAGAGAAAGAATACTAGAAGGATACAGGAAAAGACATGGTAGGGGCAAATAATTAATACCCTAATTAAGACAATTCTAGCCAAGTGGCCAGTGGATTAATAATCCACTGGTCTTTTTTTTTGGGACCTATAGTTTGCTGAAAGTAGCAGTTGTTCGTTTAGTTTTTAGTAGTAAAAAAACTACTGTAGTATTGACTATTAATGTAATAAGCATTCACCAAAAGTATATATGAAAAAATCTTAAATAACTTCGTTGGACACTTATACATTACCCAAACTACAGATATTAAAATTAAAGATTGCAAAAGCTTCCGAACTCAAGTAAAACGGTATATTTGGGTAGAATTATAATCTGAACACTAAGCTTTAAATGGAGAACAGAACGAAACGCGACGTATCGTTTTTGAATCTCGTTTCTGATTTTGAAACCAACTTTGAAAAAGGAATTTCTGTTGTTTACGACGAGAAAACTTTCTTAGAGATAATCAGATTCTACGAGGAAGAATTGCAGTACGACAAGGCGACTGAAGTAGCTGATATTGCCATCGAACAATTTAGCTATAGAGTGGAGTTTTATATAATTAAAGCCCGCTTACTATTCCAAACAAATTTTCATGAAGAGGCACTAGCTCTTCTGCAAATTGCCGAAAAGATTTCCCCCTATGAACACGATATTTTATTACTGAAAATTAGAATTCTTGCTTTTCAAGGCAAGATTTCTGAAGCCAAGCAGATTCTCGAGGACATGAAGGCATACATCAGTGCCAGTGACCTTTCTGATCTTTATCTAAGCGAATCATATATCAATGAGTTCCTGCAGGAATATGATCAGATGTATGAGAATCTTGCAAAGGCTGTCATCAGTGATATGCGTAATGAAGAAGCTCTAGAGCGGTTAGGATTTGCAGTACAACTTTGCAAAAACTTTGATCAGAGTGCTACCTTTCATAAGACCTTACTTAACGAAGAACCATTCAATTATCTTGCATGGTATAATCTTGGCCATGCACTTTCTTGTATGGGTGAGTACACTGAAGCTATCGATGCGCTGGAGTATTCTTTTATTACAGAAGATAACTTTGAAAATGGCTATCTCGATTGCTGTGATATCTGCATCCAAGAGAAGGAGTATCTCCGTGCCTTAAATATCTATGAGAATTATGTAGAGATTTTTGGGATCAATGAGGAGGTGCTCTTTAATATGGCTGAATGTCAGTACCAACTTGATCAGCTTAACAAGGCAAGAATTTTACTGAATAAGTTACTGAAATTAGACCCTTATAACGACGAAGTCTATTTCAAGCTGGGTCTTTGTTATTCTAAAGCAGAAAAATGGCATAAAGCTATCAATGCTTATCATAAAGCAATCATGCTGGAAGATCAATGTGAGGATTATTATCTGCACATAGCACATGCCTATGATGCTATCGGCAGCTACGATAAATCAGAACATTTCTATGCTAAAGCTGTAGAGATAGGCCCAGAACAAAGTTTGTACTGGAGAGACTATATCGCTTTCCTTATTAAAGTAGGTAAGAAGGCAGAAGCACTAGAGGTTTTTGACCAGGCAGATAATTATACCTTTGGCGCTGATCTCCTTTTTTGTAAGGCTATAGCCTTGTTCCTTAATGGACAAGAGTCAGAAGCTTTCAAGCATTTTGAAGAGGGGCTTAAAGAGGACTTTAAAGTACACGAATTGATATTTAAAATCGAACCTGAATTGATGCTCAATAAGGATCTTCAGGCGATGATTTCTTACTATAGAGAAGAATAAAAAATAGAAGAATAAGTATTACTCAATCTCGTTTTATGGGCAATTGGACATGGTTCTAATTGCCTATTTACTTGGTGGAGGCCAGTGCGGCACCTATGATACCTGCGTTGTTAAACTGAGATGCAGGAGTGATAGTGCCTATCTTAGAAAAGGAACCCCCGTATTTTTCAAATTTTTTACTGATACCGCCGCCTAGAATAATAAGGTCTGGGTAGAAGAGCCGGTTGACATGAGATAAAAAATTATGCAGCTGACTACCATATTCTTCCCAAGATAGATTGTTCTTCTTTTTGGCTGCATTGGAAACGACCTTTTCAGCTATTTGTCCTTCGTACTTTAGGTGACCCAATTCTGTATTGGCTAGCAGTTTGCCATCCTTGAAGATAGCAGAGCCTATCCCAGTACCTAGAGTGAGTAAAATAACGGTACCCTGTACCTCTTTCCCTTTTCCGTAGGTCATCTCTGCCAGACCAGCTGCGTCTGCATCATTGATGACATTCAGCGTGCATTCCAGATTTTTCTCGAAAAATGCCTTTATAGGATAGTCTACCCATTCTTTGCTGATATTGCTGGCAGTAAGAGACTTGCCTTGCTTGATTACTGCAGGAAAACCTATACCTATAGGCTTGCCTTGCCACTCGAAGTGTTCTATTATCTGCTGTATAACCGAGAGTACTTCATGAGGTCCAGCAGCTTCTGGAGTCCCTAATTTAAATCTCTCAGAGATCAATTCCCCAGTTTCCAAATTAACTATACCACCTTTTATGCCAGTACCTCCTACATCGATTCCCAATACCTTAGTAGTAGCCATCAGTTGATAAATTTTGCGTTGGTAATGATAATATCTTGAAGAGGTTTGTCATAAGAATCTGTAGCAGCTTCAGCTATCCTATCTAGCACGTCATAGCCGATAAGCAAATAACCAAAGACAGTATATTCTCCATCCAACTGAGGAGCGCCGCCTAGTTGTAGATATTTATTTGTTTGCTCTTCCGTATAATTGAAGAGTTTGTCACCTTGGATTTTCTCAAGTTTACTGGCTGATAGGTTGGTCCCATCCACAATATAAAACTGTGAACCCGAAGAGGCTTTAGTTGGGTTCATCTCATCAGGCATTCTGGCAGCTGCAAGTGCGCCTCTATAATGGGGTAGGTCTACATTTATTTCTTCTTCTATGACTGCGGGGTCCTGAAAACGCTTGCCACCAGACCGATACTCGTTACCCCCACCTTGTATCATAAAGTTTTCTATAGTTCTATGGAAGATGAGGTCATTGTAGAATCCCTGCTCTATCAGCTTGGTAAAATTCTCCAGATGTCTAGGTGTAGATTCATCCAGAGTAACAATCATATTGCCCATTGTTGTCTCTATTTCTACTAGACAGGCACTAGGGGGGTCTACTATTATTTCTCTGGTTATCGTTTCTATCTTGGCTCCGTCGAAAGCTTGTAGTTCCACGATATGCCTTCCTGAGGATAAAAAAGTATAGCTCAGGTGCTCTGCTGTAGATACTTCCCTGCCGTCCACCAGCCAACTGTACTCTGAGGCATTTTTGGAACTGTTCTGAAAACTCAGAGTAGCAGGCACCTGCATAGTGAGAGCACTATAGTCAAATGCTGGAACTGGTGTAGAACATTGTCCCAGTAGCAGACAAGCCAATAAGAATAAAATGTAGCGCTTCAGTGGTACTTACTTTGTTTTGGAGATTTTCATCGTGACATCTTTCATAGGTCTGTCACCTGGAGCTGTAGGTGTTGCTGCTATTTTGTCTATAACATCAAAACCCTCTACCACTTCACCAAAAACCGTATACTCGTTATCCAAGAAGATAGCACCGCCATCTTTTTTGTATCTGGCTCTGTCTTCTGGTGAGTAGGTAATGCCTTTCATGCTTGAAAACTGATCTAACTCTGCATCTGTAACAGGTTTACCATGTACGATATAGAATTGCGAGCCCGAAGATTTCTTCTCAGGATTCTGGGTACGTGCGGCTGCCAGGGTCCCTTTGAAATGGTAAGCGCCTATTTCTGCTGGAATTTGATATCCTGGACCTCCGCCACCTAATCTTTTAGAAGGAGGCGCATCCTTGGAGTCTGGATCACCACCTTGTAGCATAAACTGACTGATGACTCTGTGGAAAAGTAGTCCATCATAGTAACTGGCTTCGACATGCTTTATAAAATTATCTCTGTGTTGTGGGGTAGAATCATAGAGTTTTACTTTCATGTTTCCCATCTCAGTTTCTATTAGGTATAGCTCCTGTTTTGGTTTGCACGAGAAGATTATACTTGAGATAAATATTAAGGTTAGTATCTGTTTCATAATTTTAGTTTTGGCTATTCTTCTTCAGCCTCGTCATTAAGTTTTTTAAAGTATTCTAGTATACTTGTTTTTAGTATAGTTTCTTGTTCCTGTAGACCTTTGACCTTGAAGGGTTTTTCTACATCCCAGTGCGGCCACCCATCTTCATCTCTTCCGGCAAAACTGTAATAGCCTTTCTGCTCTAAAAGAGAACAAACAGCTACATGCATCAAGTCTCTTTTTTCTTCTTTGGTAAATTTTTCCTGTACCCGCCCCAATTCTTGTACGCCGATGAGGAATAAAATGCCTTTAAGATCTAACAGCGAAGGAGAATTGGTCATTTTCTTTAAGCGGTGCCTCAGTTGTAACCAGTGAAAATCTAATTCCCATTCTTCCATTGCTGTGCAAATATAGGAAGTCCCTATCTTTAATACGTGGAATTATCTATCCTTCTGCAACTCCATCAGTTTTGTCCAGAATTACTGCTTTATAGGTGTTTCTAGAGCTCTAAAGCAGGACTCAGTGAGCTGTTAAGTAGATTATAAGACTATTTTGTGAAGTGTCTCAGCATGACAATCTCCTTCTTCTTCAGAGGACGACTCCAGCCTCGTGGCAGGTCTTTCTTGGTCAGACCAGCAAAGTATACCCTGTCCAGTGTTACAACTGAATAGTTAAGGTGCTCAAAGATGCGCCTGATAATTCTGTTTTTGCCACTATGTAATTGGATGCCTATATGGGTAGGAGGAAATTCTTGTATATAGGTAACAACATCCACTTCTGCTATACCGTCTTCCAGTTTTAAGCCCACAGAGATGCGTTCCAGATCAGATTCTTTCAAAGGTCTGTCGAGTACTACTTGGTAGATTTTTTTGACAGAACTAGAAGGATGAGAGAGTTTGTAAGCGAGATCACCATCATTGGTCATGAGTATCAGACCAGTGGTGTTTCTATCCAGTCGCCCCACAGGAAACAACTTGGTACTGACCTTAGACTTAACGACGTCCCAGACGGTTTTTCTTCCACGGTCGTCTTCCATTGTGGTGATGACATTCTTAGGCTTATTAAGTAGGAGATAGACTTTCTTGTTATTAGTTCTGAGAATCTTGCCTTCATATTCCACCTTATCATTTTCGTCTACTTCTACGGCAGGATTTTTTTCTACTTTTCCATTGACTTTGACTTTGCCTGCTTTGACAAGATCACCCGCTTTTCTGCGAGAGCATACTCCAGCATGGGCGACGAATTTATTGAGGCGCATCTTCATGAGGCAAATGTATAGGTAATTGTAGTCGAAAGAAAGAGAGCTAGTCTTCGAAAAGATCTTCCTCGTTATCTATATTGATTGCCGATGATCTGGTAATAAAGCTGCTGCCACCATCACTAAATATGTCGCTGCCCATACCACCCATGTTTCTAAAGTCATGGTCCTCGAAGTCCGTAAATTTGACATTTTCTTTGATAAACCTCAATGTTACCGTCCCAAGACTACCATTCCTGTGCTTGGATATAATGATTTCAGCGGAGTCTTGGGCTATTTCCATATCATCTGCTAGCTCATAGTAATCAGGCCTGTAGATAAAGGTTACAATATCTGCATCCTGCTCTATGGCACCTGATTCCCTAAGATCAGATAGCTGAGGTTTCTTGTCACCTCCTCTTGTCTCTACTGCACGACTCAGCTGTGATAAGGCGATTACTGGAAGATCTAGTTCCTTGGCCATACCTTTTAGAGCTCTTGAGATACTAGAAATTTCTTGTTCCCTATTACCTCTCTTACTGCTATCACCAGCACTCATTAGTTGTAAGTAATCGATGACTACAAGCCCTATGTTATGATTTTGCTTGAGTCGTCTACATTTTGCTCGGAGTTCGAAGATGTTTATGGCTGGTGTATCATCTATAAAGATGGGTAGCTCTGATAATTTAGCGACGGAGTTGGATAGAATAGGCCATTCTTCATCCTTGAGGCTTCCTTCTTTAAGCGTACTGGCTTTGATCATGGAGTCCATGGCAATAAGACGCTTTACCAGTTGGTCATTGGCCATCTCCAGAGAGAAAATTGCTACGCCTGTCCCTGCTTCGGCAGCGTTAGCTGCAAGTGATAAGGTAAAGGCTGTTTTACCCATACCAGGACGGGCAGCGATAATAATCATATCTGAACTCTGCCAGCCGTTGGTGATTTTGTCCAGTTCTTTAAATCCTGTAGTGACACCAGTCATACCGCCTTCTTGCTGACTAAGCTTTTCTATTTTGTCCATCACCTTTTGAGCAACTTGGCTGACTTTCTGGAATCCAGTGTTTAGGTTTTTGTCTGTAATGTCAAATAAGGATTGCTCTGCAGAATCCAACATTTCCAGAACGTCTTTCTGATCAGAATAGGCATCATTTATAGTATTTGTCGCTACATGTATGAGTTCTCTCTGGATATATTTCTGTAGGACGATATGTGCATGGTATTCCAAATTTGCGGCAGATCCGACTCTATTAGTCAGGTCCATCAGATAATTGACACCTCCTATATTATCTAACTTTCCTCTTTTCTTTAGCTCTTCATGGACAGTAAGGATGTCTATGGGTTTCATGCTGGCAAAAAGGTCCAACATAACCTGAAAGATTTCCTGATGTGCTTGTAGATAGAAAGTTTCCGGCTTGAGCTTTTCTACTATAATTGAGAAAGCTTCTTTGTCCAACATGCAGGCACCGAGGACCACTTCTTCTAGTTCTAAGGCTTGTGGCATTACCCGGCCAAACATAAGTTTACTCAGGTCTTCACTTTTCTCTATCTCACGTTGCTTATTTGCCATCTGCTAAGGTCTCCGCTGCGGAACTAATTAAAAATAATTGTAATGTATCAAGAAGTAATGCAAAGCTAACATTTTAGATTTCTTATCTGAGAGGCTCTCACATTAGTGAAGTTCCAAGGTGTTAATCTGGACAAAATAGTTGTTAAGAACCACTGAGCTAATGTTGGTATTCTTAGCAAAAGGCTTTTTGATTTGGCTCAGGCCAAGTAAAGTAGATTGAAAACAAAGTTACAATGGAACTACAGATCTGTGGATAAATAATGTGATTTTAAGCAGTCACAAGTCGTACTACCTTTTGCTGACCTAGCTTTCTTCGAGCATCTTCTGCGCATTCTCTTCCATCTGGAGTTTTTCTACAATCTCATGGATGTCACCATCCATAATCTTACCCAGGCTATATAGTGTCAGTCCTATTCTATGATCGGTACACCTATTTTGTGGATAATTGTAAGTTCGGATTTTGTCAGATCTGTCTCCTGAGCCGACTAGGGATTTTCTTTTTGACTTTTGTTCTTGGTAGGCCTTCTCACGGGTGGCTTCTTGGATGCGCTGATAAAGGCGCTGCATGGCTATTTCTCTGTTTTTATGTTGTGATCTAGAGTCAGTGCTTTCTCCTGTTAGTCCTGTTGGTAAATGGGTGAATCTTACTCCTGATTCAGTTTTATTGACATGTTGTCCACCAGCACCACTCGCACGGAAGGTGTCTGTACGCAGATCGTCTTTCTTCACTTCTATATCTTCTATCTCATACTTAGGCATGATTGCGACAGTTGCTGCGGACGTATGGACCCGACCTTGGGATTCTGTCTTAGGCACTCGCTGGACTCTGTGAGCGCCAGATTCGAATTTTAGTTTTCCAAAAACTTCATTGCCGAAGACTTCCATGACGACCTTGCTATAGCCACCGGAGCTGCCTTCGTTCAGAGAGATGATATCGTGTTTCCATTTTTGGCTTTCAAAAAACTTGATGTACATCCGCATCAGATCGCCTGCAAAAATAGACGCTTCGTCTCCTCCTGTACCTGATCTGATTTCCATGACGATATCTAGTTTGTCATCTGGGTCTTTAGGTATGAGTAGGATTTTTATTTTTTCGTCCAGTTCTGTTTTGGTAGGTTCCAGGAGGTCTAGCTCTTCTTTAGCCATTGCTTGCATGTCAGGGTCTGAGTCACTTAGCATCTCCTTGGCGCTGGCTATATTGTCTATTACATTTTTGTATTCTTTGTAGGTGTCTACAATTTCTTGCAGGCCAGTAAGGATGTCTATGGGTTTCATGCTGGCAAAAAGGTCCAACATAACCTGAAAGATTTCCTGATGTGCTTGTAGATAGAAAGTTTCCGGCTTGAGCTTTTCTACTATAATTGAGAAAGCTTCTTTGTCCAACATGCAGGCACCGAGGACCACTTCTTCTAGTTCTAAGGCTTGTGGCATTACCCGGCCAAACATAAGTTTACTCAGGTCTTCACTTTTCTCTATCTCACGTTGCTTATTTGCCATCTGCTAAGGTCTCCGCTGCGGAACTAATTAAAAATAATTGTAATGTATCAAGAAGTAATGCAAAGCTAACATTTTAGATTTCTTATCTGAGAGGCTCTCACATTAGTGAAGTTCCAAGGTGTTAATCTGGACAAAATAGTTGTTAAGAACCACTGAGCTAATGTTGGTATTCTTAGCAAAAGGCTTTTTGATTTGGCTCAGGCCAAGTAAAGTAGATTGAAAACAAAGTTACAATGGAACTACAGATCTGTGGATAAATAATGTGATTTTAAGCAGTCACAAGTCGTACTACCTTTTGCTGACCTAGCTTTCTTCGAGCATCTTCTGCGCATTCTCTTCCATCTGGAGTTTTTCTACAATCTCATGGATGTCACCATCCATAATCTTACCCAGGCTATATAGTGTCAGTCCTATTCTATGATCGGTACACCTATTTTGTGGATAATTGTAAGTTCGGATTTTGTCAGATCTGTCTCCTGAGCCGACTAGGGATTTTCTTTTTGACTTTTGTTCTTGGTAGGCCTTCTCACGGGTGGCTTCTTGGATGCGCTGATAAAGGCGCTGCATGGCTATTTCTCTGTTTTTATGTTGTGATCTAGAGTCAGTGCTTTCTCCTGTTAGTCCTGTTGGTAAATGGGTGAATCTTACTCCTGATTCAGTTTTATTGACATGTTGTCCACCAGCACCACTCGCACGGAAGGTGTCTGTACGCAGATCGTCTTTCTTCACTTCTATATCTTCTATCTCATACTTAGGCATGATTGCGACAGTTGCTGCGGACGTATGGACCCGACCTTGGGATTCTGTCTTAGGCACTCGCTGGACTCTGTGAGCGCCAGATTCGAATTTTAGTTTTCCAAAAACTTCATTGCCGAAGACTTCCATGACGACCTTGCTATAGCCACCGGAGCTGCCTTCGTTCAGAGAGATGATATCGTGTTTCCATTTTTGGCTTTCAAAAAACTTGATGTACATCCGCATCAGATCGCCTGCAAAAATAGACGCTTCGTCTCCTCCTGTACCTGATCTGATTTCCATGACGATATCTAGTTTGTCATCTGGGTCTTTAGGTATGAGTAGGATTTTTATTTTTTCGTCCAGTTCTGTTTTGGTAGGTTCCAGGAGGTCTAGCTCTTCTTTAGCCATTGCTTGCATGTCAGGGTCTGAGTCACTTAGCATCTCCTTGGCGCTGGCTATATTGTCTATTACATTTTTGTATTCTTTGTAGGTGTCTACAATTTCTTGCAGGCCTTTGTATTCTTTATTGAGCTTGCTGAATTTCTTCATGTCGGAGACTGTCTCCGGGTCAGAGAGTTTTTCTTCTATACTAAGAAAGTGGTTGTATAATTCTTCTAGTTTGGCAAGCATGTTATCTCAGAGTTGGTATAGGTATAAAATGGAATAGAGGCAACATGGTTGCCTCATTAAATATAAGAGTTGTAGTAATTAGAGGTAGCTAATGTATGTTGATACTGTTCTTTATCGAGTTGATAAAGTCTACAGTAACGGGAGGTCTTGTTATGTTGTTTTTGATAAAGTTTCTACAAGTTTGCTCTTTGTGGAAGATTTTGGAGCACTTAGGGTCTTTTTCTACTTGTAGGAGGAGTTCTTTCTTTTCGGATTCGCCTAGAGCATTGTCAAAGAATAACGAAACACGATTTTGAATCTCTTGAACTTTTAGATTTCCCATTTTCAGTTTTGTTTTATGAGCTGTAGTCGCTTGACAATTATAATTACTTTATTCAAGGCTACGAGAAAATTTTAAAACTATATTACTAAAGCGGCATAGTTGCTTTAGAACTAGTGGAATGATGGTTGCTTGTACAATGTTAATCAATCAAACTTAGAAATGCAATAAGAACATTTCTTGTAGTTTCCACAATTTGTTCTTTTCCAAATTCTATTCTTCTTCAGACTTTGACTTTTGCTTATCTGACTTGTTGTCCCCTCTTTTATCTTTAAATCCTATAGTTTCCGCATAAGTTTTCAGCTTTTCCTTGAGCATATTTCTTGCCCTGAATAGCCTAGATCTTACGGTACCTATCGGAACATCTATGATTTTTGCAATTTCTTCATATGTAAATCCCTCTATATCACAGAGTAGAACCACGGTTCTAAAATCGATAGGTAATGAATTGATAGCGACAGTGACTTCATCTCCGAGCATTTTATCAAATAACTCTTCTCTAAGGTCTAGATAACCAGGAATACGGTCATCGCTATCATGAAAATTGACAATATCTTCAAAATCTACTCTAGAAGGCTGCTTGCTCTTCTTGCGATATTGGTTGATATAGGCATTTTTACAGATTTTAAACAACCATGCCTTAGCATTAGTTCCTTGAATATATTTATCTATGAAACGATGGGCCTTCATATAGGTCTCCTGTACCAAATCATTGGCATCATCCTCGTTATAGGTAAGGTGATATGCAAAGGTTTTCAGAGCATCAATGTGCGGAAAGAGCTCTTTTTCGAATATTTCCGAATTATTTCTAGACAATGAGACCTCGTTTAGTGTTTTGTGCTTACTAGCAAACATACAATTTTACAATTAAGTGACTTATTATTAGGAAGACGATTGTTAGTGCCTTTTTGTTATGAAGTCGCTAGAAGAGTTTCATTAATGTGCTTTTTGAGCTAAAAATGGCTTAATAAAGGCTCTTAACCTTCGTGGGAAATAAGAAAATGGTTATTTCTGGAATTGAGAGTGGATTGTAAAAAATCCATCAGTGACTCAGTTTTGACTTCTATTGCACTACCCAAAGTCATAAGTAGCCCTTGGATAACATGCCCATACTGTGTTGGAATAGTTGCAGGAAGACTTGCCCGACATAATATATAGTATATACCGGCTGGTGGATAGAGGCACTACCTGTTCTCTCTAGCTTTCTTGGCGTCTATAAAGCTCTTAATAAAGAAAACTAGAGCTATAGCACTGGTAGTTATCATGGCTATGACACGATAGGTCCCTGCGCCGCCACCTCTTCTTAAGGTGCCTGGCAAAGCCATTGCTGCTAGCATGACAAGAACTATTAGTGTCAGCACCACCGCTATATGCGCAATCGTTTTGTTATGATTTCTGATGCTATTGGTGAAATAGAGTAGTATAGCTCCGAATCCTAGGGGAATCAATGCGGTAGGAGAGCCTCCAGATTTATAACCCCAGATACTCATTCCGATGAGCATAACTGCATTTAAAAGATTTGCATTTCCAGCATTCATAGATGTCTTGGTTAAGATTTAAATCACAAAAGTCGCAACCTATAAAAATTCTGTCAAAAGATAGAATGCGCTCATACTTTTCGTTCTATCTAATAGCTATAAAAGACTGTTCTGAGACTAAGGTCGTTAGCAGTTAATATAACTTTTTTAAGTAAGAAAAAAACAAATTTATTTTTGCACATCTGCCGTCAAAATCAGTCCTGAATTTCGTTATTACTTTAGAATAGTTGTATCTTTTACTTCGGTTTTAGAGCTGATTATCCTAAAACTAATCGTAATAAAACATCCATCCAAAGGCTCTTAATTATACCCTAAGAGTGGTCAATTTTTATTGACAAAAATTTATATAACCAGAATAATAATGTTTAAGTAGAATGGAAGTTCAGGAGATAGGAGCGAGCACTCAAAATTTAAAAAGTGCGCTAAAAAGTTTTTTCGGATTTGATGATTTTAAGCTCGAACAAGAGAACATCATAAAGAGCATACTGGAAGGTAATGATACCTTTGTTATAATGCCGACAGGAGGATGAAAGTCTCTTTGTTACCAGTTGCCAGCTTTAATGCAGGAAGGCACTGCATTAATCATTTCACCATTGATCGCACTAATGAAGAATCAGGTGGATTCCATCAGAGGATTTAGTGAGGACAACTCTGTCGCTCATTTTCTAAATTCTTCATTGAATAAGACCCAAATGAAAGCGGTCAAGGCAGATATAGAATCGGGGAAAACCAAGATGGTATTTATCGCTCCTGAGACTTTGACAAAGGAGGAAAATATTCTGTTTTTCAAAAATGCGAATGTCTCCTTTATCGCCGTAGATGAAGCGCATTGTATTTCTGAATGGGGACATGACTTCAGGCCAGAGTACAGAAATATAAGAAGAATGGTAAAAGGCATTTCAGAAGATATTCCTGTCGTTGCCCTCACAGCGACTGCTACACCAAAAGTCAGAACCGACATCGTCAAGAATCTCGAAATGAGAAATGAAAATACTTTCATCTCTTCATTTAACAGAGACAATCTATATTACGAAGTCAGGCCAAAACTGAACAAAAACCAAGCTCAGAAGGAAATCGTACAGTTTATAAAAGGCAGAGAAGGGGACTCTGGAATCATCTATGTGCAATCAAGAAAATCTACAGAAGAGATTGCTCAAGTCCTACAGATAAATGGTATCAATGCTATGCCTTATCATGCAGGTCTCGATTCCAAGACGAGAAACAAAGTACAGGATCAGTTTCTGATGGAAGATCTAGAGGTTATCGTTGCTACCATCGCCTTTGGTATGGGGATAGATAAGCCAGATGTAAGATTTGTAGTGCACTATGATATTCCTAAAAGCATAGAGAATTACTATCAGGAAACAGGACGTGGTGGAAGAGATGGACTGCCTGGACATTGTCTTGCATTCTATTCTTACAAGGATATTCTAAAGCTGGAGAAGTTCTTAAGAGACAAAGGAGTTGCTGAGAAAGAATTAGCAGGTCAGCTGATGGAAGAAATTATTGCATATTCTGAAACAAGCTCTTGCAGGCGTAAGTTTTTGTTACACTATTTTGGAGAGCAATATGAAGAAGAGAGATGTAATAAGAATTGTGACAATTGCAGACATCCAAAGAAGAAGCAAGTCGTTACAGATGAGATGCACCAAGCTATTTCCATCGTTCTTGATCTAAAAGAAAACTACGGTGTCAAAATGATCGTAGATTATATTATCGGTCGTGCCTCAAAAGAAATAAAAACTGTCAATTTCCAAAACAAACCAGATTTTGGTGTCGGTAAAGAAAAGGGCGAATTGCTGTGGCACTCTATCCTCAGACAGGCAATACTCCATAATCTCCTATACAAGGAAATAGAGCAGTATGGTCTTCTAAAGCTAACAGACAAGGGTAGGGAGTTTCTGAAAAAGCCTTTCGAAATAGAAATCCCAATGAATAGGGATTATTCCCTTGCTGAGGGAGAAGCAATTATGACTGGCGCCTCAGGCGGTGCAGCTCTCGATAATACGCTATTGTCCATGCTGAAAGATCTTAGAAAAGCAGAAGGCAAAAGATTAGAACTCCAGCCATGGATAATCTTTTCTGAAGTCTCTCTGCAGGATATGGCCACCTACTATCCAATAAACAAAGATGATATTCTGAAAATCAGTGGTGTAAGTCAAGGTAAAGCTTCAAAATTCGGAAAGCCTTTCTTGTCTATGATAAAGGACTACGTAGAGCAAAACGAAATAGATAGACCAGAAGATATTGTCGTAAAACAAGTTGCTAATAAATCAAAGGCTAAGGTTACCGTAATCCAAGGAATAGATAGAAAACTATCATTAGAGGACATCGCCCAAACCTTAGATTTAACACTGGCAGAATTGCTGCATGAAATGAACATCATAGTCACCTCTGGTACTAAGCTGGATATCTCTTATTATCTCAATGAAAACCTAGATGAAGGTGTAGTAGAAGATATTTTCGACTATTTCTCAGAAGCGGATTCTGATTCCTCAGATGATGCACTAAAGGAACTAGCCGAAGATGATATCACTATGGAAGAAATCCTGATGGTCAGAATTAAGTTTATGTCAGAAATGGCAAACTAGAGACTGGTTTTTGGATATTCTTATACTTAATGGTCCTAATCTAAATCTACTCGGCACCAGAGAACCAGAAATCTATGGTAGCCAAACGATGGATGAAGTCATCGGAGAATTGCGAGATCGATTCTCCCAGCATAAGCTGCATCATTTCCAGACCAATCACGAAGGAGCAATTATAGACAAACTACATGAAGTCGGTTTCTCTTACGACGGTATCATTCTCAATGCAGGTGGTTATACCCATACTTCTATTGCCATCGGTGATGCTGTAGCAGCAATCACTACGCCTGTAGTAGAAGTACACATATCTGATATACATGCTAGAGAAGCATTCAGGAAGCATTCTTACATTGCGGCCTATGCGGCACACCAGATTATAGGCAAAGGTGTCGCGGGGTATGAGGAGGCTATAAGTTGGATTTTAGCAAAGTCTGATTGCTAAGGTGTTTGTATGTCACTAGGCACTGGAAACCGGATATCCATTATCCTTAGACGGTAAAACTTGTCCATCGGGTATTTCTTTCTGGCAAATACTTTCCTGAACAACCAGCCGATCCCTGCTGCCACAGCACCTATTATAACATCTACCGCACTCATTTTAAAACCTGGATCTAATAAGGTAGAGCGAAGGCCTAAAGCAAACCATCCTACAGCGAAAGTTGTGAAAGTTACACCAAGAGCGATGGCACCAGTGTTTTTTCTGTCCAAAGAATGAATCTCTTCTGGACTGATATAACCTGTTTCTAGAAAAATAAGATTGTTTAGAGGGTCTATCCTTACGATTCTCTCTTTTCTCCAGATGTCAGGATATTCCTTGGTGCTGAACTTTATTTTATCTCCTGGATAATATCTGATAAGGTCCAAAGAGTTGATTTCTTCTAGCTGTAAGAAGACAGGTTGCTGAGACCAGCCTGATACAGAAAGGAGGACTAGGAGAAGTGTTCTAAGTAGGAATGACATCGCTGAGTTTCTTAAGTAGTTTCAAAACGGATTTCTCGATGACCTTGTATTCCTTCGTGTCACTTTCTATATATATTAACATTATTGCCATTCTGTGGGTGCCTGCCTCTACTAGCTTTTCTTGCAAATCAAGTTTGTGGAGTCTATAGGCCTCTCTTATTCTCCGCTTGATGAGATTTCTGTCTATGGCAGATTTGATTTTTTTCTTAGGGACAGTTACGCTGAATAGTAGCGGCCAAGCTTCTTCTGGCAGAGGGTCTATCTGATAGATAAGCTTTATAGGGTAGGTAAAGTTTGATTGACCTGACTGGAAGAGTTTGTCTAATAGTATTTTACTTTTTAGACGTTCGTGCTTTTTTAAGGAGAATTTCTGAGTCATGCTTACTGTCATAGACTGTAGTCAGACCCAAGATAGCTTAACTGTGGTAAAGAATAGGAAATAGGGGGTATAAGAGCTGTTACTTAGAG
The DNA here is from genome assembly GCA_964397575.1 of uncultured Saprospiraceae bacterium. Classification (GTDB taxonomy): domain Bacteria; phylum Bacteroidota; class Bacteroidia; order Chitinophagales; family Saprospiraceae; genus RFSX01. The sequence goes on along the minus strand of CAYNJK010000018.1, from coordinate 1,504 downwards.
TACATTTCGTCAGAAACAGTCAGCTTAGCTCTGCCCTTTGCTCTTCTGCTTGCAAGAACCTTACGTCCATTCTTGGAAGCCATTCTAGCTCTGAATCCGTGCTTATTAGCTCTTTTTCTTTTTGATGGTTGGAAGGTACGCTTCATCGTAATTTAGTTTAGTAAGGTCTGTAGTTCTTATTTCTTATCCTTTTGGATATTTTCCAAAAGGATTGCAAATGTAGGGTATTTTTATAGAATTGACAATGCTAACGAACAATTTGTCAGATTTGGCCCACAATGACCAAAATGCTGACTATCAACTGCTTATTAACCATTCATAGTGACCAGAAACTCCTCATTGGTAGTTGTTCCGATCATATTCTGTCTTAGGAAGCTCATAGCTTCATCTGGTTTCATATCAGCCAAGTGCTTTCTCAGCATTCTCATTCTGGTAATGATACCATCTTCTAGGAGTAAATCTTCCCTTCTTGTACTCGACTTGGTAAGGTCAATGGCTGGATACATACGCTTATTAGCCAATGTTCTATCCAGCTGTAATTCCATGTTACCCGTACCCTTGAACTCTTCGAAGATGACCTCATCCATTTTGGAACCAGTCTCAGTCAAAGCTGTTGCTAGGATAGTCAATGAACCACCACCTTCTATATTTCTTGCAGCACCGAAGAATTTTTTAGGCTTGGTAAGGGCATTAGCCTCTACACCACCAGATAGAACTTTACCTGAAGATGGTGCTACAGTGTTGTAGGCACGTGCCAGTCTGGTGATAGAATCCAGAAGGATGACAACATCATGGCCACTTTCGGTCATTCTCTTGGCCTTTTCTATGACGATATTGGCTACTCTTACATGATTGTCTGCGGTCTGGTCGAAAGTAGAAGCGATAACTTCTCCTTTGACTGATCTCTTCATATCTGTTACCTCTTCTGGTCTCTCATCTACTAGTAGAACTATCATATAACAATCAGGATGATTCTTAGTGATACCTTCGGCTATGTCTTTCAGCAAGAAAGTCTTACCTGTTTTAGGTTGTGCAACGATCAGTCCTCTTTGTCCTTTTCCTATTGGCGAAAACAAGTCTATCATTCTATTGCCGAGGTCCTTTCCTTGCGGATGCACAGTCAGTTTGAATTTCTCATCTGGGAACAATGGGGTCAGATACTCGAAAGGTATTCTTTCTCTTGTCTTTTCTGGGTCCAGACCATTGATCTTAGACACCTTTAGAAGTGCGAAGTATTTCTCACCCTCTTTGGGTGGTCTTACAGCACCGACGACTGTATCTCCTGTCTTTAATCCAAATAGTTTGATCTGGGATGGCGATACATAGACATCATCAGGACTGGTCAGGTAGTTGTAGTCTGCAGATCTTAGAAAACCGTAACCGTCGGACATCATTTCTAGGATTCCGGTGCCTTCTATGACACCATCCATGTCTACATTAAACTTTTTGACATTTTCTTTTGGCGCTTCTTTATCATTATTAGACCTTTTGTCTTTTCTGTGGT
>CAYNJK010000017.1:0-18942 GCA_964397575.1 uncultured Saprospiraceae bacterium | reverse complement strand
TCTGAACTTCTTGTCCGGTTAGTTTTTTCAACTCTTCACGAATTCTATCTACTTCCGAACCTCCTTTTCCGATAATTATTCCTGGTCTGGAAGTATGCACAGTAACTGTGATTCTTTTTAGAGTTCTTTCTATAACGATTCTTGCGATACCGCCTTTATTAACTCTGGCTGTCAGGTAGTTTCTGATTTTTTCATCTTCTACCACTTTATCAGCAAAATTTTTGCCGCCATACCAGTTAGATTCCCATCCTCGGATGATACCTAAACGATTACCTATAGGATTAGTCTTTTGACCCATATTAAGTTATTATTCTTCTGTTGTTTCTACGTCATCATTAGATCCTTCTAACTCGACTTTATTAGTTACTACTACCGTTACGTGGTTAGATCTCTTTCGTATTCTATGAGCTCTTCCATGAGGAGCAGGTCTGAATCTCTTTAACATGCCTGCTTCATCCACATGGATGCTTTTGATATACAAACCATAGTCATCAGCACTGTAAGCCATGTCCAGTTTGTTCTCCCAATTAGAGATCGCTGACAATAATAATTTTTCTACGTATTCTGAGGCTTCTCTCTTAGAGAACTTAAGAATATTAAGTGCATCATCCACTGACTTTCCTCTTACACTATCAGCAACAAATCTCATTTTTCTTGCTGAAAGGGATACGTTTTTCAATTTTGCTATTGCTTCCATCACTTTATTGATTGTAGCTATTAATTATCTGTTTCCTGAGTGACCCTTATATGTACGTGTAGGCGCAAACTCACCAAGCTTATGACCTACCATATTTTCTGTTACATATACTGGCACGAATGTTTTTCCATTATGAACGGCAATCGTAATTCCAACCATAGATGGAATAACCATAGACGACCTTGACCAAGTCTTAAGTACAGATTTCTTAGTTGACTCTTGTGCTTTCTGAACCTTAGTCAAAAGCTTATGATGTACATAAGGTCCTTTCCTTAATGATCTAGCCATGCTTATTTATTTTTTGATTTTCTTCTAGATATAATCAGTTTAGAAGAATACTTCTTCGTATTTCTAGTTTTTTGACCTTTGGCCATTACACCAGTTCTTGATCTAGGGTGACCACCTGAAGATTTACCTTCACCACCACCCATTGGGTGATCTACAGGGTTCATCGCTACACCTCTTACTCTTGGTCTTCTACCTTTCCATCTGTTTCTACCTGCCTTACCCATAACTGTAAGACCATGATCAGGATTGGAGGTAGCACCTATAGTAGCCTTACAAGTAAGCAGTATTCTTCTTACTTCACCACTCGGCAATCTTACTATTGCATACTTTCCTTCTCGTCCCATAAGTGTACAAGATGTTCCTGCACTTCTAGCCAACTGAGCACCTTTCCCAGGCGTCATTTCTATAGCATGTATCGTAGCACCTAAAGGAATATCTTTTAGGTACATCGCATTTCCTACTTCAGGAGTCGCATCTTTTCCAGACACAATTGTAGCACCTTCTTTGAGCCCATTAGGAGCAATGATATATCTCTTCTCGCCTGCAAAATCAACCAAGGCGATATATGCAGATCTGTTCGGGTCATATTCTATAGTCATCACTTCACCTTTGACACCTTCGTTATCTCGCTTGAAGTCTATGATTCTATATTTTTTCTTATGGCCTCCACCAATATTTCTGACAGTCATCTTTCCATCATGGTTACGACCACCTGATTTTTTAAGACCTACAGTCAGACCTTTGTAAGGCTTACTAGACTTACTGGTCAATGCCGAATCGTCATTACTTACGTAGTGTCTACGTCCGGGAGATACTGGTTTGTGTTTTTTAACTGGCATTATTTTCTACTTATGCTCTTATTAAACTTCTCCGAAAAAATCTATTTCTTCACCTGCAGCTAGCTTTATGATCGCTTTTTTGTAGGCGCTTTTCTTTCCTTTCTGAACTCCAGATCTTGTATTTCTGACCTTAGATTTTGAAGGCATAGTAAGTGTATTTACCGAAGTAACTTTTACACTATACATCTCCTCTATCGCTTTCTTTATCTCAATTTTGTTAGCCTTTCTATTAACAACAAAACTGTATTGAGAAGAAGCATCTGAAAGAAGCTCAGACTTTTCCGATATAATTGGTTTTACTAATACTTGCTTACTCATGACTCTAGTTTGACAATCTGTCTTTCAGATTTTTTACAGAATTCTCAGATATAAATACCTGATTTGCTTTTAGTATATCAAGTGTACTTACAGTATCTATAGACATCACAGAAGTCTTAGGCAAGTTTCTAGCTGATAGCACAACATTTTTATCTGATTTGGCAAAAAGAAATAAGTTCTTGCTCTTACCACCTTCTAGATTGTCTACCAACTTTGCAAATTCACTTGTTTTAGGTGCCTCGAAAGCAAAGTCTTCTATCACTTTAAGAGTTCCTGCTGCTGCCTTTGAAGAAAATGCAGAACGTCTTGCCAGCACTTTTACCTTCTTATTAAGACCGACAGAGTACTTTCTAGGTCTAGGGCCAAACATTCTACCTCCACCTCTGAATAAAGGGTTTTTCAAACTACCTGCTCTCGCTGTACCAGTCCCCTTTTGTTTTTTAATCTTTTTGGTAGAGCCTTTAATCTCACCTCTTTCTTTTGCTTTGTGGGTTCCTTGTCTCTGGTTAGCCTGAATAGACTTTACCGCAAGGTAGACAGCGTGATTATTCGGTTCGATACCAAAAATCGCATCTGGAAGATCTACTGACCTGCCTGTTGTCTGTCCATTTATTCCGTAAACATCAGCTTTCATGATATCTTACTTTTCTATTACTACAAGAGAGCCCTTGTGACCAGGTACCGCTCCTTTGATTAACAATATGTTCTTCTCAGGGAAAATCTTAACAACCTTGAGGTTCATGGTTTTTACCCTTTTACCTCCCATTCTACCCCCCATTCTAGTGCCTTTATAGACCTTAGAAGGTGTCGAACAAGCTCCTATTGCACCCGGTGCTCTCAATCTATTATGCTGACCATGAGTCGCCTGACCTACACCACCGAAATTGTGTCTCTTCACTACCCCTTGAAACCCCTTACCTTTAGAAGTTCCTACAGCATTCACTATATCACCTTCTTCGAAGACATCAGTAATTTCTATTTTATCTCCCTGTCCTTTTTCGAGCGAAGCATTTCTAAATTCGACAAGCTTTTGAGCAGATGATAGACCAGCTCTTTTTAAGTGTCCACCAAGTGCTTTAGTGATACGTTTCTCTTTTCGGTTGCCATAAGCCAACTGAATAGAGTTATAACCATCGTTGCCGTCCTCAGACTTGATCTGTGAGACTACATTGGGAGTCACCTCTATAACTGTACAAGGAATATTCTTCCCAGTTTCGTCAAAGATGCTTGTCATCCCTATTTTCTTTCCTATTAATCCGTTCATATATCTTATATATGATTAAGCAATATTTGCCTGTAAGACACCGAAGCGTCTTGCATTAGAAAAATTATTAATGTGAAATTCGTTCCTAAGTGAGCTTGACCTGAATGTCTACACCGCTTGGTAACTCTAATTTGGACAGTGCATCCACTGTTTTCTGAGTTGGGGTATAGATTTCTATGAGTCTCTTGTGGGTCCGAAGAGAAAACTGCTCGCGAGATTTTTTATTCACGTGCGGTGATCTGAGCACCGTGTGAATTTCTTTATCTGTTGGCAGAGGAATCGGACCAGAGATCACAGCACCACTATTTCGTACCGTCTTCACTATCTTCTCAGTAGACTTATCAACTAAGTTGTAGTCGTAACTTCGAAGTTTGATTCTAATTTTTTGATTCATAACCTTATAAAATGTAAAAGGAGCGCAAATGTAGGCTTAATTAGTTGATTTATCAACTAATTAAAGACTAAACATTCACTTCACCTTTAGCTTTTTCAATAACTTCTTTTGCAACATTCTTTGGAGCTGCAGCATAGTGACTGAAAGTCATCGTACTACTTGCTCTACCTGAGGTAATTGTTCTTAGTTGTGTAACATATCCGAACATTTCAGATAAAGGCACATCAGCAGAAATAACTACTGCTCCTCCAGTTCTGGTCTCTTGACCTTTAGGAAGTCCTCTTCTTCTGTTCAAATCACCGATTACAGATCCTACATATTCTTCAGGTGTTACTACCTCAAGTCCCATGATAGGCTCTAGTAATACTGGCTTAGCTGTATTGGCTGCTGCCTTGAAACCTTCTTTTGCACACAATTCGAATGCAATAGGCTTGGAATCCACGGCGTGAGTAGCTCCATCATACAACTTTACTTTCATAGAGTCGATGCCGTATCCAGCAAGAACTCCGTTGTCCATCATGGAATTGAATCCTTTGATGATAGATGGGAAAAATTCCTTAGGAATCTTACCTCCTACAATCTTGTTGATGAATTGTAATCTTACTTTTCCATTTTTGAAATCATCTGATTCTAGGAATTCTTCGTCTGCAGGTCCTAACTCAAATGACATCTGAGCGAATAAACCAGAACCACCTGACTGCTTTTTCAATCTTTCATTGTGATCTACAGTAGTCGTCAATGCTTCTTTATATGTAACCTGAGGCGCACCTTGATTACATTCTACTTTGAATTCTCTTTTAAGTCTATCTATAATGATTTCAAGATGTAACTCGCCCATACCACTAATAATGGTCTGGTTAGTATCCTCATCATATCTTACTCTGAATGTAGGATCCTCTTCCGACAACTTCGCTAAAGCCATTCCTAGCTTATCTATATCCTTTTGTGTCTTAGGCTCGATAGCAACTCCAATTACTGGATCAGGGAACACCATACTCTCTAGTACAATAGGATGTCCTTCAGCACATAAGGTATCACCAGTTCTAATGTCTTTAAACCCAACACCTGCAGCAATATCCCCTGCTTCTACCTTAGGTATAGCATTTTGTTTGTTAGAGTGCATCTGATACAATCTTGAGATTCTCTCTTTGTTATCAGATCTTGAGTTATATATATATGACCCAGCATCTAGCGTTCCAGAATAAACTCTAAAGAATGCTAATCTACCTACGTAAGGATCTGTTGCGATTTTAAATGCTAAAGCCGTAAAAGGCTCATCATTTGTTGGATTTCTTACAATTTCGTCATCAGTCTTAGGATTTGTACCTGTTACACCACCAATATCCAAAGGAGAAGGTAAGAAAGCACATACAGCATCCAAAACAGCTTGCACTCCTTTGTTTTTGAAGGCAGATCCTGCCATCATAGGTACAAACTTGTTATCTAGTACTGCGCCTCTCACTGCATCAATCATCTCTTGCTCAGTAATAGTTGCTGGATCATCGAAGAACTTTTCCATCAAAGTGTCATCATATTCAGCTACTGCTTCCAACAACTTCTCCCTCCACTCAGCTACAGTATCAACTAAGTCTTCTGGTACAGGAATTTCTTCATAAGTCATTCCCATATCATGCTCATTCCATACAATAGCCTTGCCTGTGATAAGGTCTACAACACCTTTGAAGTTCTCTTCTGCACCGATAGGCACTTGAAGAGGAATGGCTTCTGAACCAAGTTTTTCTTTTACGTCTTTTACTACAGAAAAGAAATCAGCACCAGATCTATCCATTTTATTGACAAATCCAATTCTCGGAACATTATAGTTATCTGCTAGTCTCCAGTTAGTTTCTGACTGAGGCTCTACACCTGATACGGCACAGAATAAGAATACTAGACCATCAAGAACTCTTAATGATCTATTTACTTCTACCGTAAAATCAACGTGTCCTGGAGTATCGATGATATTCATCGGATAGTTCTGATCTTTCCATTTCCAGTTAGTTGCAGTTGCAGCAGAAGTAATCGTGATACCTCTTTCTTGCTCTTGCTCCATCCAATCCATCGTTGCTGCTCCATCGTGCACCTCACCTATCTTGTGTGACATACCCGTATAAAACAGTACTCTTTCTGTGGTGGTTGTTTTTCCTGCATCAATATGCGCAGCAATTCCAATGTTTCGTAGGAACTTTAAGTCTTTAGCCATTTTCTTTCTCTATCTAAAATTGTAGGATAATAATCTACTATGTTCTGAAGTGAGCAAAGGCTCTGTTCGCTTCAGCCATTTTATGCGTATCTTCTCTTTTCTTTACTGCAGCACCTTCTCCTTTAGCAGCAGCCATTATTTCGTTAGCTAGTTTTTCTGCCATTCCTTTGCCATTTCTAGCTCTGGAGTATCTGATGAGCCATTTCATACCTACAGAAATCTTTCTTGCAGGTCTTACTTCGACTGGAATCTGAAAAGTAGCACCACCGATTCTTTTAGATCGTACTTCTACACCTGGAGTGATGTTCTGAAGGGCTTTTTTCCACATTTCATGAGGATCCTCGCCAGTTTTTTCTTGAATAAGATCCATAGCATCGTAAAACAGATTGTAAGCAGTTGTTTTCTTACCTGCCCACATAAGATTATTGACAAACTGCGTAACAGCTTTGTCATTGAATCTTGGATCTGGTTGTAGTATTCTCTTTTTAGGCTTTCTTTTACGCATGCTCTAATTATTTTTTAGGTCTCTTAGACCCATATTTTGATCTTGATTGTAATCTTCCTTCTACTCCTGCTGTATCTAAAGCACCTCTTACAATGGTATATCTTACACCTGGTAAGTCTTTTACTCTACCGCCTCTTAGCAATACTATAGAGTGCTCTTGTAGGTTATGACCTTCACCTGGGATATACGCAATCACCTCTATTCCGTTGGTCAATCTTACTTTAGCAACTTTTCTGAGAGCAGAGTTAGGCTTCTTAGGAGTTGTCGTATATACTCTTGTACATACTCCTCTTTTCTGAGGGGACCCTTCTAAAGCTCTAGACTTACTTGTCTCGACTTGCTTTTTTCTTCCCTTTCTTACCAACTGATTAATAGTAGGCATATATTAGTTTATTTACAGCTTTGAAAAATGAGGTGCAAAGGTACTATATATTTTTAGTATTGCAAAGATGTATTTTTCACTAAAAATCTACGTTCAGAATGCTTGAGGATATCCAAATAAGATTTGCAGAAGAGGCTGATTTGCAGGCGATTAGAGAGCTAGTTGTCGAATTAGCCATTTTTGAAAAGGAACCAGATGCAGTGAAGGCCACACTTACGGACTACAAGCAGGCATTCTCTTCTGGTCTTATTACTATGCTTGTCGCTGAACTAGAGGGTAAGATAATAGGCATGACGCTATATTACGACACATTCTCTACCTGGAGAGGAAAAATGCTCTACCTAGAGGATTTTGTGGTGAAAGAGCAATATAGAAGTAGAGGTATAGGAGATCTGCTTTTTGATGCGACTCTAGCCGATGCAAAAGCGAGGGGCTGCAAACTGATGAAGTGGCAAGTACTGGACTGGAATACAGGCGCACAGAAATTCTATGAACGAAAAAAAGCCATTATTGAAAAGGAATGGTGGAATGGGAAGATTGTATTTTGATCTCTTCGGCTTGTATCATCGCAGAGCTAGGAAATTTACATCACATTAGTTACCTTGAAGACACCTCTTTAATATTCTAAAGTATACTGTCGGAAAAAGGAAATCTATACTTTATTATTAGAATAGAGCAGCCTTCAACACAAGTGAAAGCTTTTTGCGTTTATGGGCAGTAGCCAAGGCTTTTAATCCCCAGATAAACAGCCCTACCGGTTTATCCGTCTACCTCACCCAAATGAAAATTGGGCAAGCTGGCCATAAATAAGAAGGAAACTGCCGTCAGTGCGATGCCTACGATGAATATTACCAGTGCTATCTTGATTTTCAGATGCTTCTGATGCAATTGCTTACCGAAGTAATATAAGTCTCTGATCATAGAAGAGTATAGGTAGTTGTCATTGAGCATTTGTAACATACCCCAGTTATAATCTTTAAGACTCATATTATGGAAGTTCCCGAAGTACAGCAAATTGCCTTTCTTGTCTCTAACCTCTTCCTCAGAGAAAGAAAGGAAGCTGAAAAGGAGTGGTCGAATTGTAAAATCATTTTTTGACGTCTAATATGAATCAGGGCTCATAGATTTGGACTCAAATAAGAATTAAATTTTTTATCTACCTATCATCACTTATTTTGTGGGCTCATCTATTTTATTCATCATTTGAATAGGATACTTACACATTGTCATTGCGCAAAGTATATTACAAGTGATCAACTGTGCAGCTATCTTATCCTTTATAAACTTAAGATATGAAGAAATTTTACTTTCATTGCTTATTTACTTGTATTGCAGCAATAGGCTTTGTCCTAGAAGCAAATGCCCAGTGCGAAGCAGGAGTTTTACTTACTACAACCGAAGTCACAGTCAACACTGGTGAGACATTCAATGTAATGGTCGAAAACGAAGTGATTCCACTTTCGGGAGGTTATGGATTTATCTTTGACAATACCAACACCAATGGAACTGGTGGTCTCGATGGGGAGTTTATCTTATCTGGTACTACTACTGATGAGAACTTTGACAGCAATATTGGAGGACTCTTGACAGGAAATGGGTTTCCGCCCTTTGAAGGTACTTGGATAATCAGGGGTGCTGCATACTCTGATCAAGCAGATGCTTTTGGTTCCATTTGTTCCACAACCGCAGATTCTATAATTGTAAACTTTATAACTGTAGCTGTACCATGCGAAGCTGGAATACTAGTGACTACAGGAACTATAGATGTCCCAGATGGAGAAACCTTTGATCTAGAGGCAACAGAGGCATCTATTCCTACTTTGGGTACGTATGCTTGGCTTTTCGATAACACAAATACCAATGGCACAGGAGGCATAGGTGCACCTTTAACACTGGGAAGCTTTGGGTCGACTTCCACACTGGATAATGACTTGGCTGGAGTACTTTCTGGCAATAATTTTCCGATTCTGGAAGGAACGTGGGTAGTAAGAGGGATGGTATTTAATGATACTGGCTTTATGGACCTTTGTTCTGTTACTGCTGATTCGTTAATTGTCGTATTTGGAGAACCAGACACTACTTGTATAAGCGGTCAACTTCTAACAACTGGCACAGAAACTCTTTGTGGAGCAGACGCTAACTTTACGGTGATGGCAACCGAATCAAGTCCACCTTCTGGAGGCGGCTTTGGTTATCTAATAGAAAACACAAACACAGACGGAAGTGGTGGACCTAATATAGATTTTGTATTTGCCAATGTTTCCGAAACAGAAGACCTAAATGCTGACCTATCAGGATTACTTTCCTCCAACTCACTTCCTCCGTTACAAGGGGCATGGGTAGTAAAGGCGGTATCATTTTCTAATGCAAGCAATCCAGGAACAACGACATGCAGCATTTCGTCTGACTCCTTAATTATTGTATTTAGTCCAGATATAGAACTTAGTCTTAACAACCAAGGTAATACAGAAGTTATACCCGATATAAGTGGCGGAGTAGCACCTTTCAGTTATGTCTGGTCTAATGGAGAAACAACCGAAATAGCTACCGATCTTTCAGATGGCGATCTCAGCTTAGTTGTTACCGATGCCGCAGGCTGTACATCGGAAAGTACTATCAGTCTGCTTAATACGTCTGTAGAAGATATTCCTGGATTATTGTCATACGAATTGGGTCCAAATCCTACAATAGACAGATCCATACTAGAGCTGAGGTTTGAAAAAGAACAACAATTAAGTATCAGTATCTTGTCTCTAGATGGCAGAGTATCTAAGGTCTTAGTGAATGAAAAATCTACTGGTGGATCGTACAATCTAGATTTAACGGACTATAGTGCAGGTACATACATATTGCACATTGTTACTGACCAGGGACAATATGGTTCAAGGATAATAAAGCAATAAAGAATTACAAATCACAAGTAACAAAAGAGGAGAGATCAGGTGGTCTTTCCTCTTTCTTTTTGTAAGCAGAGGGAAGCCATGACATTCAAATCAAAATCTCGTGGTTCAGAATCTAACTCTTACCTATACCTTTCTTAAGCTGAGCAGTAGTTTTTCTGGATCCATCATGACTCCATCCGGGAGGGCCGAAAACATACTTGACCTTATTCTTTAGTGAAGTATTTTTCTGGAGGTCTTTGGCAATTGCTGCCCATTCGTGAAAAGCAATGACTATCGGATTATAGCTCTTGAGATTTTCCCTAATACCATAGTTGGGTTCTTCTTTTTCTTCTATAAAAGTCCCAAACATTCTATCCCAGATAATCAGGATACCTGCATGATTCATATCAAGATACTTTATGTCACTGGAGTGATGCACACGATGATGAGAAGGTGTATTAAATACATTCTCAAACCATCTAGGCAACTTGGTAATAAGCTCGGTATGTATCCAAAACTGGTAGATAAGACTGGTCGCCTTCAAGGTAAATATTATCAATGGATGAAAGCCTAATAATGGCATCCAAATCCAAAAAACAAAACTGCCAGTGAGCTCACCTGTCCATGTTTGTCTAAGGGCAGTAGCCAGAGTATACTTCTGACTAGAATGATGCACTACATGAGATGCCCAGAAGAAACGAGACCCATGAGATACTCTATGAAAAACATAATAACTAAGATCCTCTAAGAAGAAAGCAATGACCCAAATCTCAAATCCAAATCCGAATGTAAAGAGCCGAAACTCATAGGCCAAAAAAAAGGCAAAAAGTACAATCACCTTAGTAAGTATCCCCATAAGCTGACTACCTAAACCCATCGCAATACTGCTTGCCGCATCTTTAAGCACATAGTTCTCTCTTTGCATCCTATGACTTAGGTAGATTTCCAACATAATAAGAACAATGAAGCCGGGAATTGCGTAATTGATAATATTAACTGGCATTTAGTTTTTCTATTATAGAGGATTAGCTATAATGAAGTTAATAAATATCAGAGAGTCGATCCCCAAATTATTTCTTAATCAATTCGGTTGCAATCTCCACAATCTTATGAGCGACATCTTTAGTACTTGGTTCATAGTACCTTGCAGAAGTTGGCGCTTCAGTAGTCAACCATTCTATTGCATGCACATTAAAATTTCTATCTATACCAGAAATTATCTTTACACCTAATTCTTTGAGAGCAGCTGCATTGCACTTCTGCTCATACTGATCAAACATCGGAATGGCCATTAGCTTTTTTCCTAAATAAAGGGCTTCTGAAGTAGCTTGAAATCCACCTCCTGTAAGCAGCCCTTGACAGCTTAGTAAAGATTTAGAATATTCTGCTTTATCAATCCTATGGACGAGCACATTTCCTTCGCTATAATTTTTGTCGGTCTTTTTAGAAAATACTTGCCAGCTAGAATTGGGTACTTGATTAAAATATTTTATCAATGTATCATCAGCAAAAGAAGGTAGGTATACTGTAATGTGTCCTAAGTTTGTAATAGTTCCTCCTACCAATTCTTGTCGTATAATAGGTGGTAACACATGATCGTCATATGCTTTGTAATGCAAACCCACATAACCATCCGCTGGTGCCACCCAGTTTTTCATTCCATACTCAAAAAACTTATTACGTTTTTTAGGTAGAGGTACTTTATCAGAAAAGAAGGATGCTTGATGACTTACTGCTACGACAGGTACTTTTTTCCGTTGGGCTGCCCATGCACTTACAGGTTCGAAGTCATTGACGATACAGTCATATTGTTCTACTGGGCAAGTCTTAATGTCTTCCCACAACCTAAAGAGCTTAAGGTTACCAAAACTTTTCAGATAGTCCACACCACCTCTGCTGCCAAAGTAAAAGGAGAGGCCGTGATATTTATACTGGAAGGGATAAGGAAAATCCAGTTCTCGTGAAGTTCCGCTAATCAAAAAATCAACCTCAGCCATATCTACTAAGAAGGGAGCAATTTCCATTGCACGTCCGAGGTGTCCATTTCCAGTACCTTGGATGGCATATAGCAGTTTCATCAGAGGTTTCGATTAAGTAGTTTCTCTGCAAGATTTGTAAGAACTACCTTTCTACTTTCATCCACTCCTACAGCTGCCAAGTGGGACATTGCCAGTTGCTGATAGACAAGTTTCAATTCCTGAGCATGAATATTTACATGTGCTGTAGCAAACAAATCTTTCACCTCTTCTACGGGAACTTCTGTTTCACTATCGAAAATCTCTCTGAGTCTATCGGATTGTACTTCACTTAGTAGTTCTAAAGATTTCAGATAGAGGTATGTCTTTTTCTTTTGTACGATATCTCCACCTATTTTCTTGCCGAGCAACTCTTCAGTGCCAAAAGTATCCAAGAGGTCATCCTGAATCTGAAAAGCAATTCCCATGTTTCTACCAAATTCATAAAGATGCTTCACATCGTTACTACTTGCGCCTGAGAGTACACCTCCCATAGCCAAGGAAGCTGCTATCGCTACAGAAGTTTTAAGTTCTATCATTTTTAGATAGCCTGGTATGGTAACAGAAGAACTCGTCTCAAAGTCCATGTCCATCCTCTGTCCTTCACATACTTCTATAGAGGTATCTGTAAAGAGCTTAGTCAACTCTACTAGTTTATCAGGATACTTTTCTAAAAATCTATATGCAAAAATCAGCATTACATCTCCAGACAGTATAGCTGTATTCTCATCATACTTAACATGTACGGTCTTCTGGCCACGACGCAGGTCTGCAGCATCCATGATATCATCATGCAAAAGCGAGAAATTATGGAATACCTCTATAGCCATGCCTGCTTCAAAAGCATAATCTACGTCATCGTTATAAAGATTATAAGCAGCCAAAACAAGAATAGGTCTGATACGCTTTCCACCAATAGATAGAATATAATTTACAGGGCCATAGAGACTCGCAGGTTCTGCTGGAAACTTGTAAGCATCCAACTTGCTTTCAAAAATCTCCTGTAATTCATTGAGGTTCTTCATATATAGATAAGTCCGCCCAAATCTAATCGTTACACTTATAAATATGGAATAATAGCTTGGATTAATATTCTATAATTAGCTTTACAAGGAAATGTACCTACTGATGAAATCACTGATTCCAATATTACTTATATTCTGCATTGCTTGTCAGGCACCCTCAGATACTGAAAAAAACAACCAGACTCCAGATCTAATCATACATAATGCAAGTATCTATACTGCTACAGGAGACACAACAAGCACGGCAATTGCTATCAAAGGGGATAAGATACTCCAGTTAGGTAGTTCAGAAATATTGGGAACCAAGACCACAACTACGCAACTGATAGATGCCAAAGGTCAATACCTCATGCCCGGATTCATAGAAGGTCATGGGCACTTTTCTGGTCTGGGAGAAACACTTCAAAACCTCAATTTCCTTACAGATACCACCTGGGCACAAGCCTTAGAAAAGGTAAAAGCCAAGGTAGCAACTGCACAGCCTGGCGAATGGATATATGGAAGAGGCTGGCACCAAGAAAAATGGACAGAAAGTCCTCAGAATTCTGTAGGTGGCTACCCTACTCATGAAACGCTGTCCGAGTTATCTCCTGATAATCCCGTTATGCTAGTACATGCTAGTGGTCATAGCCTCTACGCCAATGAGCAAGCAATGAGAGTGGCTGGTATAACAAAAGAATCTCCTGACCCCAAAGGAGGTAAAATCATCAGAGATGGAAACAAGAGGGCTATTGGTGTTTTTGAAGAAAGAGCTATGACACCAATCAAAACTGCTTTTAATGATTACAAGAAAAATCTTGATGTTGAAGAGCAGAAAAAACTATGGTATAAAGCTATAGACCTGGCACAGCAAGAATGCCTCGAAAATGGCATCACCAGCTTTCAAGATGCAGGGGCGAAGTTCTGGGAGCTAGATAGATATAAACAAATGGCAGAAGATGGTGCCTTCGATATCAGGTTGTGGTCTATGGTCAGGCATAGCTATGATGAGATGAAGGATAACAAACTCACAGACTATAGACAAATAGGAATCGGCAATAATCACTTTACTTGTCGTGCTATAAAAACTGAAGTGGATGGAGCCTTAGGTGCACATGGTGCATGGTTGCTGGAACCATATGCAGATAAGCCAGATTTTTATGGGCAAAATACAACTGATGTAGAAGAGGTGGCAAGAATTGCTTCACTGGCTGATAAGCACAACATGCAATTATGTGTACATGCGATAGGCGATAGGGCAAATAAAGAGGTGCTCGACATCATAGAAAAATACAATACTAATAATCAAGATCAAAGATGGCGCATAGAACATGCACAACATCTTAATCCGACTGACATCCAAAGATTTAAATCTACTGGTGCGATTGCCTCCATGCAAGCCGTCCACTGTACCTCAGATGCCCCTTTTGTCGTAAAGCGTCTTGGTCAGCTGAGAGCAAAGATCGGTGCCTACGCTTGGAAAGCGCTCCTTAACACTGGTGTCACAATTGTCAACGGCACAGATGTGCCCGTAGAAGACATAGATCCCATCAAGAATTTTTATGCGACGGTCACGAGAACGCGTACAGATAATGGTATGCGGTTTTTTGTGGAGAACAAAATGTCACGTGAGCAAGCATTAAGATCATATACTATAGACGCCGCCTATGGAGCTTTTGAAGAAGATATCAAAGGTAGTCTAGAAGTTGGAAAATTGGCAGATCTGGTCCTACTCAGTGAGAATCTGATGACTTGCGGTGACCTCGACATTCTAGGGACCAAGGTTCTGATGACAATCGTCGGTGGAGAAGTCAAGTATAAGAGTGGTGATGGGCTTTAGGTGATAGGTTTTCGGTGCAACAGTACAACGGCATAGGGTACAACGGTATAGCGGTGCAAAGTACAACGGTGCAATGGTACTATCTATCTTGGGTTATACTACTTCCTTCAATATCTTCATCATCGTCTTAGTATCTCCCATTGTATAATAGTGGAGAATAGGAGCACCTCGTTCTTTAAGTTCTTTGGATTGCTGGATACACCACTCTATACCTATCTGTCTGGTCGCCGACTTGTCATTGGCATTGTGCATCGCCATTGCAAGATCTTCTGGAATGTCAATAAAAAACATCCTCGGAATACTGGCCAACTGTGATTTTCTAGTTATCGGTTTTATACCAGGAATGATAGGCACTGTGATTCCTACAGCACGACACTTATCTACAAAGTCAAAATATTTCTGATTATCAAAAAACATCTGAGTAACGATGTAGTCCGCACCAGCATCTACCTTAGCCTTCAGATATTTTAGATCTATATCGAAATTGGGTGCTTCAAAATGTTTCTCAGGATAGCCTGCGACTCCTATACAAAACTCCGTAGGGGCTGCATTAGCTAGATTCTGATCGAGATATTTACCGACATTCATGTGTTGCATCTGGTGCACTAACTCCACTGCATAGTTATGTCCACCTGGTTCTGGAATAAATCGAGTATCCATATTCCGCGCATCCCCTCTTAGTGCCAACACATTATCTATCCCTAGAAAAGCCAAATCTATCAAGGCATCCTCAGTCTCTGCAACCGTAAACCCACCACAGATCAAATGTGGCACGGTGTCTACCTGATACTTATGCATGAGAGAAGCACAGATACCGACTGTTCCTGGTCTTTTACGGATAGATAACTTTTCGTAATAGCCACTTTCACGTTTATTGAAGACAATGTCTTCTCGATGATAAGTGACATCGATGAAGGAAGGCTTATACTCCATCAGAGGGTCCAATGTATCAAAGATATCTTGCATCCTTCCCCCTTTCAGTGGAGGCAGAACTTCATAGGAAAGTAAGGTCTTTCCATTGGCCTGCTCTATGTGATCGCAAACTTTCATATTAATGTAGTTATATGTTAAGCGCCAAGCCATAAGCACTAAACACATATGATAATAATATAGACGGGTATCGAAACAATTTTGAACGTGTGCCCGCATCCATTGTATCACCGTGGCGTTTCGCTGCTCGGTTGATGTCAGCTATATTGCTGAACTCTTGATGCGGTGCAAAGCTAAGAAAAGATAATTCCAATTAGTATAGACAAATAGCTATTTTTTGTGTCTGATTTAAAGTCCAATGATGCTAAAGAAGTCATTTATTAAATATCATCACCTGGACAGTGGTTTGCTGATTACCTTCTAACACATTTCCCTGCAACTGAACTATGACACTTTCTATACCCACATAATTCCATCCTTTAGCAGCATATCCAGCTAAGACTTCGTGTACCTGATTGGCTACATCACCAAGCTTTCCACCACTTTTGATCACAGGTCTGATAGGGACGACAATATATTCTTTGTGCGGCATAGCAAGCAATTTTTGACTATAGGTCAAAATTTGTGCCGAGGAGATTAGAACGTAGGTTAAGTCTGTTACACGAATCTGGGTTAATCAACCGTATAACTGATTTTGTTTGTTCTTTTCTAAACAAGTCGTTACTTTCAAGAAAGGAAGATGTCCCATATATTGCTATAAAAGATTAGCAGCTTTCATACAAATTCCACGGCTCAATATAACAGTTCCCCTACCTTAGAATCTCATACTATAATTCCGCGTAATGTAACTCTGAATATAGAATATAAGTAGTATACATATAGAGATTCATTGAACTTAACAAAAAAGAGCTTAGCATTTAATAAATGCTAAGCTCTGAGTACCGGTGGGGGGACTCGAACCCCCACGTCATTGCTGACATTGGATTTTGAATCCAACGTGTCTACCAATTCCACCACACCGGCAAAATATTTCTTAATTATCAACTACAATCTAGAGGCTTATTTGACCTCTCATTGCTTACATCCCGACTTATCGGGACATGTCTACCAATTCCACCACACCAGCTTGAAGCACCAAAAGTATTTATTTATAGATGATTAATGAAGAGAACTAGATGTAAAATAAAGCTAGTATTAGGTTAGCATAAGCTCCTATTCCTAAAAAACTACAACTTCATAGGTTATCTTAGTCATAATTGCATGGTTTACCTTAAAACTACTACATACTGTAGGGGAAACATTACTTATTTCTGGAGTAAGTTTTCTCTTACTATTTATTCCTATCTTTAAGAGTGATGTCAGCAAATACAGATATACCACATACTAATGAGCCCTCAGCATCCTACAACAAGAAACTGACCTATGCTGATTATTTGAAGTTTGACTTTGATTATATGGTAGAGCTTATTAAAGGGCAGCTGCATAAGATGACACCTGCACCCAATTCTTATCATCAGCAGATAAGTGCTCAACTGACTTATGAATTTGTGAACTATTTCAGAACCAATCCATGCAGTTTCTTTCATGCGCCCTTCGATGTCATTCTACCGATAGCTAACGAACAAAAGCAGACCGCTACCACAGTTGTCCAGCCAGATCTTTGCGTAATCTGTGATCAAAACAAAATAGAAGAAACTGGATGTTTCGGCCCTCCTGACCTCATTATAGAAATATTATCCACGTCGACGCAAAAGAAAGATCTAAACGATAAGTACAGCATATACGAACAGACAGGTGTAAATGAGTACTGGACAATCTATCCTCAAGAAAAGATGCTGCACATCCATCAGCTCAAGGAAGGCCATTATCTAAGACCAACTATCTACAATGAGAATGACATTGTCTACCCTCTTCTCTTTCCAGAGCTAGGAATTAATCTGGCAAATATTTTCATAAAGCAGAAAAAGCACTAAAGCTCTTGCTGAGCTTCTTAGATATTACAAACCATTCGTAAAATAATCCTATCTACTGCTTGTCAGTTTTCTTTTCAGGTTTCTTTTTAAACTTATATAGTATCTCTATCAACACTACCATCACGATAGCGGAAACAATACCAGAAACCAAATTCCTCATAAAGTCACCCTCGCCCAAGAGAGTTCCTGTTACAACTGAAGCAACTGCAGCTACTAATTCTACTTTAAATTTGGAAGTTGTGTTCATATCTAGACATCTTTTTGTGTCAGCAACCCATTCATCTTGTTTTAGATTCTTGAGTTCAGCGCCAATTATCGGATATAGGAGGATTAAGTTACAACAATATTCAAGCAAGAAAATACGACATGTTCGTAATTCGCCTTATATTTTGTCTGGTTCGAAATTCCCATATCTCATTATTAAGTTTTTTAAAAAGAGTTGGATCAAGTATTTACAGACCACGAGTAGAAGATGTAGCAATCGAATCAAGCTCTTTGCTATTATAGAATTCTAAGCAAAAATGTAACGTTCGTTTCCCAATTCTTCTATCTATGTACATCTGAATTAAATCTTGTGAATCTTTCTCCATCTCACATCCTGGGCATACTTTCTGAGTCCAATTCAAACTATCAGTTTCGATTTTATCTACAATAATAAAATTGACAAGATGAAAACCAATAAAGTAATTCTTTCTAGACGCATAAATATATTTTGAATCTTATCGTTACTAGCTATAATTCTGACTTTTAATACTATCAGAATTTATAGGAAGCGAGAAGAATAGTCTAAAAAAGAGGCCATCTCTTTTGAGACAGCCTCACTTTCTTTCAACTTACTATTCGAGATATGAAGGTTTCTCTAACAATACTAGTTTCCATCAATCTGTAAATCAATATCAAGTTTTTTGACGCGAATATTATAACTCTCTGTACTCAATTTTGAAGATGTCAAACCTAGCAGTTCCCCTCGATTGTACATACTCAAAAACTCGTTAACCTCTAGTAGTAATTCCACAAACTCAGAAGTCTTAAATATAAATTCTTCTGTCTCGATCCAACAATTAAAAAAACTATAGTCTTTACCGATATAAATCCCACGTTCTCCACCTGTTATCCTAATATAGTTTCTATCAATATCCCTAAAATTATTAATGAGAAGCACAAGTAGCTTTTCATTATTCTCATTCATCAATCTGCGTAACAGGAAAGCATCTTCGCTGAGAAGAAATCCATCTTTTATTTCATTAAGATATCTACTGAGATCCTTTTTTAAGTCACCATCATAATCAATATTCAATTGGTCTATAAGCTTCCAAGAAATAATAAGATCTTTGGCTTTTTCGTATCTCGCAATTAAATCTAGAAGCGCTAAATTTCTTCCAATATCATTAATTACTTGATGGCAGGA
>CAYNJK010000016.1:0-19091 GCA_964397575.1 uncultured Saprospiraceae bacterium | reverse complement strand
ATCATGTATGGTAAAAATCTGATGGGTGCTTACAAAGATAAATTAGCTTACAAGGAAAGATGGGATGTCATTCATTACATCAGATCTCTGCAAGCTAAAGCGACGAGTGCTGAATATAATCAGTATACAAATACGCTTAATAACATCGACAGACCAGCTGGCGAATTAAAACAAGTTGCAGAACTAGATCATTCTCATGACGACGATCATGGGCATGATGACCATCACGATCACGAAGGACATGATCATGATGATGACCATAGCCATGAAGGACATGACCATGATGGACATGACCACGAAGGGGATCACAGCCATGACGAAGAACATCACGATAATCACTAAACCTAGCTTTAAACGAAGAAGATGACTTACGATTTTACGAACAGAACAAAAACGACTCTTATTGCTGGAATGGCGATAGGTCTGCTGTGTTTGGTTTTGACTTGGTTTGGTGATGATAGTTTACATACGCGTTTTTGGGCCAACTTTCTGCATAACGCAGCATTCTTTACTGGTATCGGCCTCATGGCAGCTTTCTTTATGTCAGTGTCTATTACTGCTTGGGCTGGCTGGTATGTAGTATTTAAGAGAGTATGGGAAGCCATGTCCTTATTTTTGATAATAGGCTGTGTACTCATTTTTATTATGGGTCTCTCCAATTTAATGGGATGGAATCATCTCTATCATTGGAATTTTGAAGGCATTACTGAAGTTGGGAATGAAAATTATGATAAGCTAATCGCAGGCAAAGCTGGCTTTCTGAATAAGTACGTTTACCTCATCGGTAGTATGATACTTATGGTGATATGGACTTTTATAGTTATGCGTATCAGATCATTGTCCTTGTCTGAAGAAGGTGCATCAGCAGCTGGAGATTTCAGCTATCATTATAGTAAAAGAAAATGGGCCGCCCTATTCTTGCCTTTGGCAGGTTTTGGTAGTGCCTTTGTTGTATGGCAGTGGATCATGTCTATAGATGCGCATTGGTACAGTACGATGTTTGCTTGGTATACAGGAGCAAGTTGGTTTGTATCTATGATTGCTTTGACAATATTGATATTACTTTTCCTCAAGGGTCAAGGATATTATAAAAATGTAACAACGGAACACTTTCATGATTTAGGAAAATTTCTTTTCGCCTTCAGTATTTTCTGGACCTATGTTTGGTTCTCTCAGTACATGCTTATCTGGTATGCCAATGTAGGGGAAGAAACGATTTACTTCAGGGAGAGGGTCGATAATTACAATGCCCTTTTCTGGTTGAATATTCTTATAAACTTCATCGCGCCATTTTTCATTTTGATGAGAAATGATACAAAGCGAAAAATGGGCTCGCTGGGTTTTGCAGCTGGACTTGTTTTAGTAGGTCATTGGCTAGATTTCTTCTTGATGATAAGACCTGGAGTGCGACATACAGCACATGAGGCTGCAGGTCATGGACACGGTCATGAGGGACATGGACATGAAGCTGGACATGGTGCACATGATGCGACGCATGGTGCTCACGATGCGGCGCATGAAGCAGCTCATGGAGGACATGATGCACTGCATGCTGCAGGAGATCATGCTAGTGGATTGCCTTTTGAGTTAGGATTTACCTTTCCCGGCTTTCTGGAATTAGGTGCCTTTCTTGGCTTTTTATGCTTGTTTTTATATTTCGTATTGAACAGAGTAGCTAGCGCAAGTCTGACCAGTGATACGGATCCATATTTACAAGAAAGTATTCATCATCATACTTAGATCACAATTATAACTAGAGATAAATGATAGGTTTAGTAGCCATATTGATAGTAATTCTTCTTGCCGTAATAGTTGTGCAGCTAGGACGTGTATCCGAGTTATCTGCAAAGATCAGAGGGGAAGAAGAAGTGGAATTGCAAAAGAATAATAGAACAGGATTCTATTGTTTGGTATTCCTTGTTGCCTTTTTGATCTTTTGTGTCTATACAGCTTGGATGTACAGAAATGTAATGTTGGGCTACGGGCCTAATGGTGCTGCATCTGCACACGGTGGAGAATTAGACAGTATATTCAATGTGACTCTTTTCTTTACAGGGATCGTATTTGTATTGACACATATCGCTTTGTTTTGGTTCAGTTATAAGTATCGAGAAGATAAAGACAGAAAAGCCACTTTCTTTCCTCACAGCACTAAGCTGGAGATTATCTGGACAGTAATTCCTTCCATTGTACTCATCTTTCTTGTTGTAAGAGGATTGAATATTTGGAATAATGTAATGGCAGATGTAGATCAAGGAGAAGACCACATAGAAATAGAAGCAACTGGGTATCAGTTTGCTTGGGACATAAGATATCCTGGACCAGATGGGAAGTTAGGGACTAAAGATTTTAGAAAAATTGATTTGGGGAATAATCCACTGGGTCAAGATTGGACGGACTTGAAGAATGTAGATGACTTCATGCCAGATAAGATTGTCTTGCCAGTCGGAAAAAAGGTCCGAGTGAGAATAAATTCCAAGGATGTGCTTCACAACTTTTATCTCCCTCACTTTAGAGTGAAGATGGATGCCGTACCTGGACTCCCTACACATTTCGTATTTACACCGACAAAAACTACTGAAGAATACAAACAAGGTCTTAAGGACTATCCCGAGTGGAATGAGCCTAGTGATCCGACTGATCCAGATAGTGGTACTAGGTGGGAAGACTTTCAGTTTGAGCTGGCTTGTGCAGAGCTTTGTGGAAGTAGCCATTTTTCTATGAGAAGATTAGTGGAAATTGTTTCTCAGGAAGAGTATGAAGCTTGGATGGCTGAGCAAAATTCATACTATATGTCTAATGTTCGTAATACTGAGAATGACCCTTACAGAGGTCAGTTGCTAGATCAAGAAATCGCAATGAGGTCCAAAGAAGTAAAGGAAGAATTTACTAATGCCTTAGCAGCAGAAGGACAGACTATAATCAATCTGAAAAATGTTTTCTTCCAGACTGGCTCTTCTTTACTACAAGATCAGTCTAAGTACGAGCTGAGCGAATGGGCAACTTTACTGAAATCAAATAGGAAAGTAAGAGTAGAATTGGGAGGACATACAGACAGTCAAGGAGATGATGGTAGTAACCAGATTTTGTCTCAGGACAGAGCGCAAGCAGTTCTAAATTTCTTGAGAACTAAAGGTGTTAATGCAGGGAATCTGACTTCTCGTGGTTATGGTGAGAATAATCCTATAGAAACCAATGAAACCCCTGAAGGCCGACAGGCTAATCGTAGAACCGAATTAAAAATAATATCTAAATAATATCATCATGGCACACGTAGATGTTAATACAAATGACCCTATTGAGGTTCTGATACAAGAGCAAGGTTATGATGATCACTTTCATGACCATCATCATGGAGATAAGTACCAATCTGGTTTTATTGGTCACTACATATTCAGTATGGACCATAAGATCATTGCAAGACAATTCCTTATTACAGGAATTTTCTGGGCAATAATAGGTGCAGCTATGTCTATTGTCTTTAGGTTACAGTTAGGTTTTCCTGAAGCAGATTTGCAATGGCTCAAACCTGTTCTTGGCAAATGGATAGTCGTAAACGGAGAAGGCATCGGTTCTTTGTCACCCGAATTCTATTATTCCTTAGTGACCATGCACGGAACAATACTGGTTTTCTTTGTACTTACAGCAGGACTCAGTGGTACTTTTAGTAATCTATTGATACCATTACAGGTAGGAGCAAGAGATATGGCTTCACCCTTTCTTAATATGTTATCCTACTGGTTCTTCTTCCTAGCAAGTGCTGTCATGTTCTACTCATTGTTTTTGAGTACGGGCCCCTTCTCAGGCGGATGGACAGCATACCCACCTCTTAGTGCTTTACCACAAGCCTCAGACGGATCTGGAACAGGAATGACATTATGGTTGGTGAGTCTTACTTTATTTGTTGTGTCTGCCTTGTTAGGTGGTATCAACTATATAACGACAATACTTAACTTAAGAACAAAAGGAATGACAATGTTCAGAATGCCACTACCTATGTGGGCATTCTTCGTAACAGCTATCCTTGGTGTATTATCATTTCCAGTATTGGCCTCAGGATTTTTTATGCTCATGTTTGACAGAGGACTTGGTACAAGTTTCTTCTTGAGCGAAATATTTATAGATGGACAAGCTTTGGATAGAGTAGGGGGTAGCCCGATTTTGTACCAGCACTTATTCTGGTTCTTAGGTCACCCGGAAGTATATATAATTATTCTGCCTGCCATGGGTATTGTATCAGAGGTACTATCTGTACATGCACGGAAGCCGATCTTTGGTTATCAGGCGATGGTATTGTCTATTTTAGCAATCGGATTTTTGGCCTTTATCGTATGGGCACACCACATGTTCATGTCAGGTGTAAATCCATTCTTGTCTAACTTCTTTGTAATCTTTACACTGATCATTGCGGTACCGTCCGCCGTGAAAGTGTTCAATTGGATAACCACCCTCTGGGGGGGTAATATACGGTTTACCTCCGCCATGTTATTTGCAATAGGCTTTGTGTCTATGTTTATCTCTGGTGGATTGACAGGTATTTTCCTAGGAAACTCTGCCATAGATATTCAGTTGCATGATACCTACTTTGTAGTTGCCCATTTCCATATCGTAATGGGTATAGCAGCTTTCTTCGGCATGTATTGTGGTGTATATCACTGGTTCCCTAAGATGTTTGGAAGATTTATGAATGAGACTCTCGGTAAGATTCATTTCTGGGTAACACTTGTCGGTGCCTATGCTATTTTCTGGCCTATGCATTATTTAGGAATGGCCGGTGTACCTAGAAGGTACTATAGCTTTGACACCTTTGATACCTTTAAGCATTTCTCTGAGATGAACCAATTTATAACTATAGCTGCTGTGGTAGTGTTTGCTGCACAAGTTCTTATGGTTATTAATTTCTTCTACAGCATATTCAATGGAAAGAAAATGACAACGAAGAATCCTTATGGTGCCAACACTTTAGAGTGGACGACGCCTATAGATACAGGTCACGGAAACTGGCCTGGGAAGATTCCATCTGTACACAGATGGCCATATGATTATGGAAAAGATGGCAAAGAATTTATTCCTCAGATTATGCCTTTAGCTGAAGGCGAAGTTGCAGGAGATCACTAAATAGAAGTGCTAAGAGAAAGTTTTGAGTAAAGTACTAGCAAAAAATATAGAAACCACCGATCAGCAGGTATCTAAGTTACAGGATTACTTGATGCTGGTGAAGTTCAGATTAACCCTTATGGTAGTGGTGACCTCTGTACTAGGCTATCTGATTGCTGCAGGCTGGTCTTTTGACTGGACACTGGTAAGTTTGTTGTTCATTGGCGGCTTTGCAGTTTCTGGTGCTGCCAATGGTATAAATCAAGTGCTGGAAAAAGATTACGATGCACTGATGGATAGGACCAAGAACAGACCACTACCAGCAGACAGAATGAAGAGTTCGGAAGCTGTGATGTTTAGTGGCTTGTTACTTGTATTTGGTACGATTTGCTTGGCGTTGATAAATCCTTTGACAGCCTTTATCGGTATGATGTCTTTTGTTTTGTATGCTTTTCTGTATACGCCTATGAAAAGATATTCCACCGTATCAGTTGCTATTGGAGCTATACCTGGCGCACTACCAGCATTGATAGGTGTTGTGGCTCATAGTGCTACCTTGACTACTTTAGGTATAACACTATTCTTGATTCAGTTTTTGTGGCAGTTTCCACATTTTTGGGCGATAGGCTATGTATCCTTTGACGATTATGATAAGGCGGGTTACAGACTATTGCCAAAATCTCCAAATGGTAAAATAGATAAGAATTTAGGATTCTATTCAGCACTATATAGTTTGCTTATAATTCCTACAGTTTTGTGGGCTTATAATTCAGGACTGGAAACGAGTATGATTGCCTTGTTAGGTATCCTTCTCACAACGATTATATATACTTGGATGGCGGTAAGATTACAAATGAAGCCCTCTAGGAAGACCGCTTTAGGTTTGATGTTTAGTTCTTTCTTTTATTTACCGATAGTATTAATACTATATCTAATTGGATAAGAAAAAGATGAGCACACAGACAGTAAATCCATTATCCTTTAGGAACAGAATACATCCGCAGATTTTTGCCTTGTATGTAGCCTTTGGGAGTATTATGATGATGTTTGGAGCATTGACCAGCGCTTATATAGTTAAGCATGCACAAGGCAACTGGTTAGAATTTCCGTTGCCTTCATATTTTTATTACAGTACCGCTATAATTCTTTTAAGCAGTGTCACCTTGCATTATTCCTATTGGAATTTCACAAAGCACAAAGAACTACAATACAAGCTCTTTTTAATTATCTCATTTGTATTGGCATTGGGTTTTGTTGTATTACAATCTTTTGGATGGACCTCACTGTTCAATATCGGCGTAGATCTCAAAGCCAATGTGAGTGGCTCTTTCTTTTACTTGATTACCTGGCTTCATGCCTTACATATCTTGGGAGGAATAGCTGCAATAACTGTAGCAATTATACATGCACTGACACTACGCTTTACAGTTACTGAAAAAAGAAAAACCAGATTCAAGCTTGTTCTACATTACTGGCATTTTGTAGATTTTCTCTGGATCTATTTACTAGGCTTTTTATTATTTGTTAAATAAATATATCAATGGCAGATACAATGACACATCACACTGACCATCATACCGATCATCATGACCATGATAATCATGGTTCAGATGAGCAGTTATGGGGAGGTGGAAAGCAGCCTTTTAAGGCGAGCTACGGAAAATTGATGATGTGGTATTTCCTGGTTTCGGATGCATTTACCTTTGCAGGTTTCTTGATTGCCTACGGAACATTAAGAATGAGTATGCCTACTTGGCCAATACCGGATTTTGTATTTAGTGCATTTCCATGGTTTACAGGAACACTGCATCATAAGCCTTTACTCTTCGTTACCTTGATGACCTTCGTTCTCTTATTTAGTTCGTTTACAATGGTAAGAGCAGTACAAGAAGGCCATCAGGAAAACAAAAAAGGGGTAGTCTTTTGGATGGTACTTACCATACTAGGCGGAATAGGCTTTTTATCTTGCCAGGCTTGGGAGTGGACTACACTAATAAAAGCAGAGCACGTAAGTGTTACAAAAAATCCATTTAGTACGCATACTGAACATGGTAAATATTTAGAAGGTGATGGTCATGATATAAAGGCTGGAGATATATTTGCACCAGGTGATTCATATCTCATACATAAGCATGGAGCGGAATGGCATAATCTACCATATGAGGTATTAGATGCGGACAACAATGCAGTAGTAGATAACAGTGGAAAGAAAGTTGTCAAGCAACAAGCTTTTGGGCCTAAAGCCTTTGGTGCACTGTTTTTCTTTATAACTGGATTCCACGGATTTCACGTACTCTCAGGCGTTATTTTCCTCATTATTATATGTGTCAATTCAGCAACTGGGCTATATGTAGCTAGGAAAAATGGCTATGAGATGGTAGAGAAGATAGGACTCTATTGGCACTTTGTAGATTTGGTGTGGGTATTTGTTTTCCTTGTATTCTATCTTATATAATTTATCAGACTAACAAGAAGATTTTAAGTTATGGGTCATTTGACATACGATCAATCAAAGAAAAAGGCGTATAAGGTAATCACGATACTGGGTATTATTACTATAAGCGAAGTTCTCTTTGCCTTATTGGGTAAGGGATATCTGGTAGATGGCATTCATTTTCCGGAAATGTGGATAGCTATAGTTATGATAGTAATGAGTATTGTAAAAGCATACCTCATTGTATACGAATTCATGCACATGAAATATGAAGTTCCAGGAATGGTAAAATCAGTAATTCTACCATTAGGACTTTTGGTATGGGCCATAATTGCTTTCTTGATGGAGGGGACTTATTGGAAAAATAGCCGGAGCGGAATCCAAGATAAAAATCAAGCGGAAATAGAAACCCTAGTCAAACCACGAATTATAAGTCCGGAAGTCAAACAAATGAATAAACAAGACGGACATTAATCCGTTTTACTAATAAAATAAGAGGGCCACATTGTGGCCTTTTTTTATATGTAAGCTATGAAGGTTCTAAAATTTTTAGTCGTCTTTTTTCTTGTAGTTGTCTTGCCTGGAGGTTCATGGGTCTTCTTGCAGCACGGTCTCGATTGGAGAAGGGTAAAAGCTAAGCAACTTGTTCCAAAGTCTGAATTGCTGAAAGACGTAGATTGGACTGAGGAAGAACTGCAGCTTGTAGAAAACACCTTCGGCAATACTACGACCTTTGTCATCAATGGTTCCATAGGGGAGTCAGAGAAAGTCATTATTAATCAATTCAAAGACGCTTATACCTTCAAGGCTAAAGCAAAGAATGAAATACCAACAGAAGTAACAGCAAAGTTAGATCTGGCTGGTGTGAAATATATGCTGATCGATACAGCTATGATTGTTAGACAAGTATATAATGATAATGCAGTGGGTACTATAAATCGGTTGATAGAAGATTTGGCTTTGATTACACCTCAACGAAAGGCCAAGGATATAAAAATGAAAACCCAAACCAATGAATAATTTCGTAGCTAAGCCAGAACTACTCAGCCGTTTAGATAAGATTGCTTACGTTCTTTCAGTTGTAGTGATAGGTGTAGTAATTGCCATGCGACCTGCAGAAAGATTTAATGTAGATTTCGATACAAGTTGGATGCCAGCCTTTCATGCGATTGTTAATTCGTTAGCTGCGGTCTTTCTTATTTCCGCCTTAGTATTCATTAAGAAAAAGAATATCAAAATGCACCGCAATATGATATTTGCGTCTATGGTCTGTTCATTTTTCTTTTTGCTCTCATATGTGGGTTATCATTTCACAACACCTGAGACCAAGTACTGTGGGGTGGGTTCTATAAGAATAGTCTATTTTATAATTCTAATCTCTCACATTATTTTAGCTGGACTTAGTTTGCCTTTTATTCTTTTGACGTTCAATAGAGGTATTACTTACTCCGTACCGAGACATAAGAAGATGGCAAGATGGGTTTATCCAGTGTGGTTATATGTTATGGTGACTGGTCCGGTAGTCTATCTCATGTTAAGACCTTGTTACAATCATTAATGCTTAATAGTAATAGCTTAAATTTGGGTATGAGTATGTCACATAAAGTTATTCTGATAATTGTCCTTACCTCACTTATAGTGATAGGGTTGGATACTGAGAGTATCGCTCAATGTCCTATGTGTAGAATGTCAGCTGAGTCCAATCTTAAAGATGGCGGTACCGCAGGCAAAGGACTGAATAAAGGCATACTCTACATGTTGACGATGCCTTACTTACTCGTTTTTGGTCTGGGCTTTTTGTGGTGGAGAAATAGACGAAGATTAAGTGATGAAATCTATGAGCTGCCAGTATCTGATAACTAGATTTATAAAAAATATATCATGAGATTTCTTCCTGTTCTAGCGCTTTGTGTTGGATCTTTTTTCATTTCTTGTTCCAGCGATCCAGATCTTCCTACTTGTATCCAAGAAAGACTGGATGTCTTCGAGACCGACCCTACTGTTTGCTCAGCTACAGCAGGTAATCCTTTAGCAGCTGGTAACCTTGCTTTATTTAGATTCAGAACTGAAGAAGTTTATTGTTTTAACTGGGGTGCCTGTAATCCTAACAAAACAATCGAGATTTGGACCGCTGACTGTGAGTTACTTTGCGAACTCGGAGGCCCTAATGGACTAGTTGTTTGTGATGGTACTCCTTGGGAAGGCAATGCTCAGGAGCTCGATGAAATCTATCGGAGATAGCCTTTAGCAATATCTTTGTCTTAAGTACATCTAAAAAAGACCCCCTCGGGGTAGAGGAGGTCCAATACTGTTTTTAGGACAAGGAGTCCTAATTTGAAAAGGGTGTATATTTTTTGTCAGAAGAAAAATCCCCCTGAAATAACAAATGTCGATTGTTGTTTGAACACAAACTTTGGCTCAATGTAGAGACGAAAATTTTCTATGAGAAAGTCTGCAAAAACTCCAAGGTTCGCTCCGATATCGATACCTCTAAGTGGTCCATTGTTAATATTAAATCCAACTAATGGCGCAAGATGCGTATCAGAACCAAGTGTTATTAATTTATAGTGTATATCTGAATCTATCGTCCAGTCAAACTCTCTGTCGAAGTGGTATGTGAAAGTAGCGCTGACTCGCCATTTATCCTCTAGCTCATACATAACTTTTCCTTGGGTACCAAAAACTATATTATCCAATACGACTTGTGTACCAAGACCGAAATTTAGTTGAGCATTACAAATTGTTCCAACAAAGAGAAGAAGAGCACAGGTAAATATTGCTTTCATGGAAATAATTTCTGTTACTAAAATAGTGATAATGTGATATTATGTTACATTCCGAAAAGGAAAAGTGATGGTTCCTATCTTTTTTAGGCTAATCAGTCTTAATCTTAAGTACCGTAAAGAAGATGGATGCCCAGGCACCTAGTAAAGCTAATCCACCTAATGGGGTTATCAGACCGAAAATTTTTGGCAGCTTAATGCCCATTAGTGCTTGGGTAGAAAGTAGATACAGACTGCCAGAGAACATAAGTATCCCTATCATGAAGTATAGGCCCACATAAAAAAGTCCCTTTATTCTATATATTCTATAGAGTAGGGCAGTGCAAAATAATGCGATGGTATGTATAAAATGATACATGACTCCTGTCTTAAAAGCACTTAATGATTTATCTGAAAGGTGGTCTGCAAGATAATGGCTACCGAAGGCTCCAAGTATAACAGCAATGGCACCGAGAGCTGCAGTAATAAGAATTAGAAGTTTGAATTTTGATTGCATAGTGTTCTAGTCGATACTCCAATCTATTTCTTTCTCCCCAATATTCCGAAGAAATTCATTTGTTTTTGAAAAGTGTTTGCAATTATTGAACGCATTTCTAGCAAGTGGTGACGGATGAGCAGCCTGTAGAATTTTGTGTTTCTCAGCATCTATCAATTTACGTTTACTTTTGGCAAAGTTACCCCAGAGCAGAAAGACTAGATTATTTCTTTTGTCTGATAGTTTTCTGATTACAGCATCCGTAAAAGTTTGCCAACCAATCTTAGAATGTGATCCTGCTTTTTTGTGTTCTACAGTAAGCATAGCGTTGAGTAAGAGTACGCCTTGATTAGCCCACTTAGTAAGATCACCATGCGTTGGTAATGGATGTCCTAGATCTCGTTCTATTTCTTTGTAGATGTTTTTTAATGAAGGAGGAATTCTTATGTTATTTGGTACACTAAAGGAAAGTCCCATGGCCTCCTCTGGATTATGATAGGGGTCTTGTCCAAGTATAACCGCTTTTACTTCATCAAACTTGGTGAGCTCAAAGGCCTTGAATATACTCTTGCCAGGCGGATAGATTACTTTACCCTTATTCTTTTCGCTTTGTAGAAATAATCTCAACTGATCGAAATATGGTAAAGTAAATTCCTCTTGTAGGGCATCGTACCATGATGTTTCTATTTGAACCTTTTTCTTCTTCTCCATTTATCTGATTAGGGTACTAAGATGATAGTTTATCTCTTATTCTATAATCTCTGATAGAAAAACTATGAATCCATAGTAACCAATCCTAAAGTCCTGACATAAAGAAGTAACATTAGTTAATCAGATCTTCTTCCTATCAATAAAAAAGCCACAGCCAATCTCTTAATCGGGATTGGCATTTTTTGTTAGTATCGAATATTGTTAAGGGCCAGTGTCGACGCTGGCCCTCTTTTATTATCTAGCAGCAAGGAAGGTCTGCACAACACGGCAGATCACAACAAGCTACAGCGGCAAGGCCTATAATCCCCAGAGCCGCAAAAATTAACTTCTTCATTTGTTTACTTTTTTAGATTAAGAAATAGAAGTAGTCGGGCTTTTCCGATTACTTCTTATGATACATCGTAATATTACGATAGCTATAGCCAAAAAAATAGGGTCAGTCAGCAGCACTTCACTTTTGAGAAAATGCTTTTCAATTGTGTCATAAGTTTAATACAGCTCTCCTTATTTATACAGTAACATCGATAAGCGCCATCTTCTTCACCTTTTATGATACCTGCTTCTTTCATCGCTTTTAGATGTTGTGATACGGTAGACTGAGATAGCGGCAACTCCTCTACTAAATCACCACAGACACAAGTTTCCTTTTTTACCATCATCTCTAGGATAGCGATTCTAGCGGGATGCGCAAGCGCTTTCGCCATTTTAGCAAGACGATTCTGCTGTTCTGTAAAAAGTTCTGACTTAGAAAGTCCCATATCGCAATATTACGATATATTATTTTATGATACAATTCTGAATTCCATTTGGTGCTTCGTTGACATGCAGACCGCATATAATGGATAAATGACAGATAATAATATATGTTTTTATAACAGCATTTTCAGAGCGAAAGTGCTTTTATATCGTAGGTTTGTGAGAATATAGAGTATTTCTGGATGTTTCTGATCCAAATCCTTTTGCGACCTTTCTACTTACTATTTCTTTTATTAAGACATTAAATAAGAAAACATGTTCAAGAATTTTTCAACACTATCCTGTGCAATGTTTACGGTACTTCTAGTATCAGTATTCACCTTCCAAGGATGCAATAGCCAAAGTTCCAATACTGGAGAATGGCAGATAGATTATATGCCTGCAGAATATGGAAGATACGCAGCCGTACACGTTTTTTCTTCTAAAACTGGAGAGTATTCTCAGATGTATGCGAATGAAGGCATGTGGAAGAAAAACCCAAATTTCCCAAGCATAAATACAAGTATTACTAAAGGAAATCTTAGAATGCAGTACTTGCCTGAATCAGGTTCTACTTTACCAGGTATAATCGTTTATTCAGCATCTACTGGAGAATGGATACAGTATTACTTAGAAGACAAAACATGGAAGAAGAACCCTAGCTTTCCTCAACCTAACGTAACAATTTCTAAAGGAAATTTGGATATGCACTTTGTACACGGGTCTGCGCAAGTATTACCCACACTGACAGTAAGTTCAGGAAGTACGAAAGAATTCCAGATGTTCTATTTGGATGCTGGAGAATGGAAAGTAAATACGGCGTTCCCTACAGGAACAAAACTCTAAAGAAGTATAACGTATAGTTAGATGAAAGCTGGGCCATGTATTGTACAAGGCTCAGCTTTTTAGTTTTAGAATATAAAGGTTTCTTAAGTATGTCTGACGTATCTTTAAATTCTATATGAAAACAAGCAGACCTATAACTGATTGGTTACCCATAACGAAGAAAGAACTCGAGTATCGTAAGTGGTCTGAATTGGATGTTATTCTTATATCAGGAGATGCCTATGTCGATCATCCAGCTTTTGGTACAGCGGTTATAGCTCGTATACTAGAAGATATGGGCCTGAAAGTTGCCATTGTTCCTCAACCCAACTGGCAAGATGACCTGAGGGATTTCAAAAAATTCGGAAAGCCTAGACTCTTCTTTGGAGTAACCTCTGGCTGTATGGATACCATGGTCAACCATTATACTGCAAGTAAGCGTAAGCGGTCTACAGATGCCTATACGCCAGGTGGTAAAGCAGGCTTCAGACCAGATTATAGTACTACTGTCTATACCAACATACTTAAGGAGTTATTTCCTGATGTCCCAGTCTTGCTAGGTGGTATAGAAGCATCGCTGCGTCGAGTAACCCACTATGACTACTGGGCAGATAGTCTTTTCCCAAATATTCTTTCCCATAGCAAAGCAGATATGTTGGTATATGGAATGGGTGAGATGCCGTTGCGCGAGTTGGTTAGGTTGCTGGAGAAAGGAGTACCTTTTTCTTCTATTAAGACTATTCCACAGACAGCTGTTCTGCACCCTAGACATGAGCCCTTGCCAAAGAATAAAAGTTGGGAAGACTTAGTGCTCAATTCTCATGAGAAATGTCTAAGAGACAAGATAGCCTTCGCAGCCAATTTCAAACATGTGGAACAAGAATCCAATAAGGTGCAAGCACGGAGGCTCGTGCAGGGAGTAGGTGATCATAACTTGGTCATTAATCCGCCGTATCCACCTATGACAGAGGAGCAAATAGATAGCTCTTTTGATTTGCCTTATACCAGATTACCGCATCCTAAATACGATAAGCGAGGAAGTATTCCTGCGTATGAGATGATACGATTTTCTATAAATATGCATAGGGGCTGCTTTGGTGGTTGTAGCTTCTGTACTATCTCAGCACATCAAGGAAAGTTTGTTGCAAGTCGTTCCGAAGAATCAATAATGAAAGAAGTAGAGGTGGTGACTACTATGCCAGATTACAAAGGCTACATCTCAGATTTGGGAGGCCCTTCGGCTAACATGTACAGAATGAAAGGTAAGGTTCAGTCTATATGTGACCGTTGTGTTGCTCCGTCTTGTATTCATCCAGTAGTCTGCAGTAACCTTGATACCAGTCATAAACCATTGACTAAGATATACAGGAAAGTCGATGCGCATCCTAAGGTCAAAAAAGCATTTGTCAGTAGTGGAATAAGATATGATCTGGTCGTAGATGATTATAACAAGAATAATGATGGCAGTCTGGACGAGTATATGGACCAGCTGGTCAGTAGACATGTATGTGGTAGACTGAAGGTAGCACCTGAACATACTTCTGATGAAACGCTTAAGATGATGCGTAAGCCAGCCTTCAAGCACTTTCATCAGTTTAAAAAGAAGTACGATCACTATAATAAAAAGCACGGACTCAATCAGCCTTTGATTCCTTATTTTATTTCTAGCCACCCAGGAAGCACGGAAGAAGAAATGGCCAATCTGGCTTCAGAAACCAAAGACTTAGGTTTTAAACTAGAACAGGTACAGGACTTTACCCCGACACCGATGACAGTAGCTACAGTCATCTACTATACAGGCGTCCATCCTTATACGCTTAGACCCGTCTATACGGCCAAATCTCCCAAACAAAAGAAGAATCAGCATTTATTCTTTTTCTGGTACAAAAGAGAAAATTATCAGAAAATCAGAGATAAACTGACTGCCATGGGTAGACCTGACCTTATAGATAACCTCATTTCTGAGAAAAAGAAGCAACAAAAGAGGGAAATAATTAAAGCTAAATCGAGCAAAAAAAGGCGTAAAAGATAGTTTTTAGTCCTTTTTATATTAAGAAAATGTGAAATATCACTTTCAGGAGTTAGTCCCATGCAACCATCTGTTTCTTTTCAGCGTTTATATTAATGAAGTCATATATATAATTCAATGTAAACGAACTAGTTATGATAGTCAATAGAAACGCGAATAACAAAGATGGACTCCATGTGATCGTAAGATTGCACAGCCTACATCAAGCCTTTCATCAGTATTTGGATAAAGTTGCTGCGGCTAGCAATAATCTGCATACTATTGATCTACTGATAGAGCTAAGAAGATTTAATATAGAGTGCATCTCCAGTTATACAGGCTTACTGTCTAAAAATCATATTTTCCAGCCTAGAAAGAAAGATGAAGTGCTAAAATCGATGAGACTGGTGAAGGAAGATGATATGGCTTTATGGAGTATTCATAGTCAACTATCAAGACTCATGCCCCTATACCAAAATGCGCTTAATCATAGAAGTATGAATCAAGTGTACCGACTTATGGTATCCCGCAATTTTGACCAGTTGGTCTCTATAAAAGAGCAACTATTGCACCCTATAGAAAGTATGGAGGTAGTCTAAATTTGCTGCTCTAACAGTCTGGAGGTAAGAATTCTATTGCCTTGCAGCACTCAGGATTATCATTAATACAAACTTTGATGAAGTCATAATCTCTACCACTTAGTTCGAAGTCTTCGATTGTTAGTGGCAAATCATCCAATTCGAAGAATCCAATGAAATTATCATTTCTGGTAAAGACATCGAAGAAGTCATTTCCGGCATTTTCATGTTCAAAGTCTAGAAGTAGCTTATAAGTATTTGCTGAGGTGCATTCACCGATTTCTACTTCTACCTCAGAGATACTACAGTTGGTTTGTTCATTGCAATTTGGAGGTGAAAATTCTATTTCCTCGCAGCAATCAGGATTGTCATTAATACAGACTTTAATGAAGTCATAATCTCTTCCACTTAGTTCGAAATCTTTTATCGTCAATGGCAAATCATCTAAATCGAAAAATCCGATAGGATTGTCGTTTCTGGTAAACAAATCGAAAGCGCTCTGACTGGCATTCTGATGTTTGAAATCTACAAAAAGATTGTAGGTGGTTTCTGAAGTGCATTCTCCTGCTTCTACTACCAAATCAAAAAGCTCGCAACCCACATTGCATTCAGGACCCATAAACTCTATTTCCTGACAGCAATCAGAATTATCATTGATACAAACTTTGAGGAAGTCATAGTCTGCGCCGCTTCTTGGGAAATTGCTGATCATCGTTGGTAGATCTTTCAGTTCGTAAAAGCCCAAGAGTTGGTCATTTCTGACAAATAAATCAAAAAACTCGTTGCCAGCATTTTGATACTGAAATCTCACTAAGAGTTTATATTCTTCATCGTTTAAGCATTCTCCTAGATCTACAGTTAAGTCGGTGATGGAGCATTCACCATGTGGTTCACAATTGGGTGCCTTAAACTCGTACTCTTTACAGCATTCCTCTTCATCATCTAGACAGATTTTTACAAACTCATATTCGAGCCCACTTACTTTAAAGATGTCAAGAGTTAGAGGAAGATCTTCCAGTCTGTAGAAACCAATCAACTCATCATTACGGGTATAAAGACCGTACAAGTCATTTGGTGCATCTAAGTATTCAAAATCTATAATCAACTCAAAGCTGTCTTCACAAGTGCAGTCTCCTACTTCTACTGTGATGTCTCTGACTTCGCAATCGTCATCACCTCCACAGCCGACAAGACCTATCAATAAAGTAAGTTGGAAAAGGTAAAGCAAGTTTTTCATTCGTAGTAGTTATCAGTTTTATTAATACCAATAAACCTTAGAACGTTGCTTTAGAGGAGTATATTTTATTCAGTTTTTCTAGAGCCTTAGAATCAAGCCCATCATCTATGGAGCCAATCTCGTTAGTGACCAAGTGCCATTATCTGACAGCCTGAATTTGTACCTGTCGTGATATCTGTTTTCTCTACCTTGCCAGAATTCTAAAGTAGAAGGTTTCAGTAAGAACCCACCCCAGTGATGGGGTAGTGGTATAGGGTCTACCTCTTTAAATCTTTCTTCTACTTCTTTTCTTTTTTCTGGAAGATAATGTTCTTTTATTTCTTGACTCTGTGGTGAAGCCCAGGCACTGATCTGACTACCTCTTGGTCTAGAATGGAAGTAACCTATAGAAGTATCTAATTTAGTTTTGACAACTTCGCCGTCTATTCTGATCTGGCGTTCTAATTCTTTCCACCAGAAGACTACAGCTGCTTGAGGGTTTTGTACAAGGTCTTGTCCTTTCTGGCTTGCATAGTTCGTATAGAAGACAAAGCCCTTAGGGCCAAAGCCTTTCAAAAGCACAATTCTAGCAGAAGGTTTTCCTTCACGATTAGACGTTGCCAGTGTCATGGCATTTGGCTCTTCTATTCCCGCTTTTTCTGCCTCTTGGTACCATCTTTCAAACTGGATAATAGGATCAGAAGATAGATCCTCTCTACTCAGGATGTTTTTCTCATAGCTCTTTCTACTGTCTTCGAGATTTTCCATATCTTAATTTGTATATAGTTCGTGATTGTCGGGCGCAATATTACTACGAGGTTTCCGCTTAGCCCAACTTATAAGACTTGTTTTTCCATTATATGCTAACCAGTACATAACTGGTACAACAATTAAGGTCAGAAAAGTTGCAAAGAGGATACCATAGATAATAGTCCACGCCATAGGTCCCCACATTACTGTATTATCTCCTCCAAGGAAGAATTGCTCTCCCATCTCCTTAAAAATATTAAATGAATCCGCTTCTTTAACAAAACCAAAGAAGTCAAAGTTAAAACCGATAGCCAAAGGTATCAGGCCTAGTACAGTCGTAATAGCTGTAAGAAGGACAGGTCTTAATCTCGTCGCACCCCCCTGAATGATGCATTCTTTCACTGTAGCTTTATCCATATCATTCATAGAGTCGAGACCAAGACTTTCTCGTTTTCTCTTGATCACAAGATTGATGTAATCGATTAGAACTATGGCGTTATTTACGACTATTCCTGCCAAGGCTATTATACCGACACCTGTAAAGATTATATTGACTGTCATGCCACTGATAGCATATCCAAGAAATACACCTATCGTGCTGAAGAGTACAGACAAGATGATTATAAATGGAGAAATAATAGAGTTGAACTGCGTAACGATAATTATGAATATAATAAAGAGTGCTACCAGAAAGGCCTTACTCAAGAAGGCTGAATCTTCTGCCTGTTGTTGTTGTTCTCCAGTAAATTCGTAAGTGATTCCAAGTGGAAGATTGTAAGATGACATATACTCCTGCAAATCAGCATTTATCTCATTAGCATTATAACCATCTAAGACATTAGAAGCAATTGTGATAACTCTTTGTAGGTCCGATCTTTTAATCGCGTTGTAAGTATTAGAATATCTAAATTTTGCTACTGAAGATATAGGGACTTGCTTTATCTGACCATTTGATTGATCACGGAATGTGACTCTTTGGTTTATCAGTCCATTGATGTCATTTCTGGATTCATCATTCAGTTGTACTACAATAGGGTACTCATCTTCACCAACTTTGAACTTAGAAACTTCCTTTCCAAAAACTGAGGTTCTCAACGTCGAAGCAACTTGACCTGTACTTATACCATACCTTCTTGCTGCATCTCTATCTATCTGAACAAGTAATTCTGGTTTCTCTAATTCTACATCAGCCTTCAGCTCTTCTATGCCTCCAATATTTGTATTATTGAGATCTCTGATAAGCACAGAAGACAAAACTATTAGGGAATCAATATCGTCGCCTTTTATCTCTAGGTTTACAGCTTTTCCCGCTGGAGGTCCTGAGGCATTCTGATCTACAGAAACAACTACTCCCGGATAACCTTTTATCTCCTCTCTTATTTCATTAAGTATATCTCCAGTAGATATCCCATTTCTATATTTGAATTCCAAGAAGGTAACAGTCATACGTGCCTTGCATGGCGTTACTCCTGGTACTGT
>CAYNJK010000015.1:13834-19412 GCA_964397575.1 uncultured Saprospiraceae bacterium | reverse complement strand
CCGTGTTCGTTAGCAGAGGTAAAACGTATCGCTGGATAACCAAACTGTCTAAATGGAATATGATCACCACCCCTACCTATTCTATCTTCAGCACTCATAATGTTTATTATAGGTTTTACATCCATACGATCACGTAATTTTTCGTGATACTCCAATTTCGTAAATCTGGCCAAACTTTTATTCAGAGAATTAAAAGTGCCGGCAGAGTACAGTCGGACATTAATACTATCCACTTCATTGAGACCAGGGCAGCCTGGTGGAGAAGCTGTAGATCCACAGATGACGCCACCAACAATGTCGTTATTAAATACAGAATGGACATCTATACTATTACTCAGGCAGTAAAAAGCTAATGCATTAGCCCCAATCAAACCTTGTTCCTCTCCAATAGTCAACATGAACATGATGGTCTTATCGAAGGTCAGCTGACTCATAACCCTTGCCAATTCCAGCACCAGCCCAGAACCACTGGCATTATCTTCCATACCTTGAGCAAGGCAGTCTATATCACAATTGGTACCACATCGAGAATCAAAGTGGCCTTCGATGAGCACCATCTCTTGATTGCCTTCACCTACTCCCGGCAGTACAGCTACTATATTCTTATGACTCGACATACTGCATACAGATTGATCAAATTCCATAAAACTGGTTATCAATCGTCCTCCATTGTCCGCATTGAATGACTCAAAAGTCCTCAGCGCCCATTCCCTGGCCGCACCAATTCCAGAACCAGTTATTGTGGTATCAGAACCAGTATTTCTGGTACGAAATTGCTGCATGTCTATGAGATATTCTTTCAGTCTAGTAGCAGAGACTCCATCTAGCAGATGTTCCACTACTGACTCAGGATCAGAAATAATTTCAGCAGGAATAAAATCTGCAGGATTGTAGTCTCCTTTTATAATCTCATCTACTAATGGATCAGTAAACCTAATATTTCTCGGCTGACTGTATAAGGCAGCTGCCGTTGTTAAGATAATAAGGGAAATTAGTAGCTGGCGCATGGTGCAAAAGGTTTTGATAAATTGAAAATACAAAAAATCAATCAGCTGCACTGTCGGCATTACTGCGCAGACCTACCTTGAGCAGAGATGTTATTATATATCAATTGGTAGACTATTATACATAGGTGTCGATATTTACTGATAAATTATTTAGACTGAACAGGTTCTATGCCAGCTCTTTTTAATTTCTGACTTCTATAAATACCATACAATTGCATATAAGTAAATTTACTTGGGTCTTGTCCTTGTTCTATTAGCTTATTTGCCTCTTGCTTTATTTGTCTTATTATTTCATCGCCCATACTCGTAATGTCTTCATCTATTGTATTTTCATTATAGTTTCTTCCCATAGGAAAATCTTCTATTGTTCGATAGTGCTCGAGATTTTCTAGTACGGGGTTTTTTATTTTAGCTGCCTTTGTACAGTCCACGACTTTCAGTTCTACCCTTCTATTAGCAGAGGCCTTTTTACCTGTTAAGGCATTGGGATAGAGCAACTGGCTATTCCCGTATCCCCTTGCGAACATGCGCAATTCATCTATGCCTCTATTTTGTAGGTAATTATAAACTTCCAAGCTCCTTGCAATGGATAGTTCAAATTTTTCAGAATTCTTTGACAGCTTTACTGATTTACGGACAAAGACATGGCCAGATATTTCCATGCAGATATTTGGATTTTCTATCATCAGATTATAGATAGCATCTAGTTGGGCATCAGATTTTTCTTTAAATATAGATTTTCCTCTGATAAATTCAAGGTTGGTATTCTCCTTACTGTGCATCATCATTTTCTTTAAAGCGATGTGCAAATCTGAAGTACTTGATGCATTGGACAAGGTAACTTTATGCAACTGTGAAAAATGTCCTTTGGCAGAATAGCTAAGGTGGATATCCTTCCCTACGGGTAATTCGAGTTGAAAATTACCAACTGCGTCTGTGTGAAATTCCTTTTTCTTACCGTTAAAGTATACATTGATTTTCCCTTTCAATCTTTGTACAGAATCTTGGGAAGTTAAGATTCCTTTGAGTTCCACAAGTTGGACTTGTTCTACGATGGAAACAACTACTCTTCTGTTTCTCTGTTTTACCAGTTCGGAAGTTTCGTGGTTGGAAATATAATTTTCACCATGACTGTTCTTAGTAATTCTATTGGAGTCGACACCTTTGTTTGTGAAGTATTCCATTATATGATTATTTCTTTTCTCGGAAAGTAGCAAGTTAGCAGAATCCGAACCCTGGTTGTCCGCATATCCATTAAGTTCGATGTGCACCTCCGATGTTATCACTTCGTAGATAGAATCTAATTGTATCAGTTGTAAGTCTGTGAGTATGTAAGTGCCTACTTTATAATCGAGACTGAGACTGGCAATATTATTAGTATAATTGGATTGCCCTTGGAGAAAAGTAGTTAGAAAAAGGATAATTAAGCTCGCTAAGTTCTTCATTCCTTATACTGTTTTTCTACACTGTTTATTACCTTGGAGCTTTGTATGATACACAACTAATTGACTGTAGTTTTACAAAATTCGTAGTCGTAAATTTATTTTCAATCTAAGCATTTCTAATCCTAAGATTAACTGCTTTTTCAAAGAAAAACAGGTACAACAACAAATAATTCATCCGTTCGTTATCAAGGATAGAAAAACAAAACCAACGAACGAACAACCCTAGATCCTTTCTACCCACATGCCATCTAAGTAAGCAAAGGTATTCTAGGATTAGTCAAGGCCTATTTACATCATGCTCTTAAACAAAATACCTA
The DNA here is from genome assembly GCA_964397575.1 of uncultured Saprospiraceae bacterium. Classification (GTDB taxonomy): domain Bacteria; phylum Bacteroidota; class Bacteroidia; order Chitinophagales; family Saprospiraceae; genus RFSX01. The sequence goes on along the minus strand of CAYNJK010000015.1, from coordinate 16,643 downwards.
TTCCAACTAGTACTGCACCATAAAATATTCTACCTGTTCCTGCGCTGAGTGCTATACCTCCTATTATCAATAAAAGTCCTAGAATGATACCTCCTACATTTGCCGAAGACTCTGGCTCCTCATAGGAAGGTCGATTTTGAGATTTCATTCCTTCTATCCCACGACTTTCCATAACGGGCAGCAGTACAGCCAGTCTCGTCAGTGCTTCTATATTAGTTCGGGCATTAGGAATAGAACGGATGTCATTGTATTCTTTTCGAAGTTCGTCATCGGTAAATTTTGAATACTTCTCTTTTAATTGATCCGTGTCTAAGTTGGCTTCCATAAGCTATTGTTTTTCAAATTGTTGATGTTCTGCTGAATGAAAAAACATTGCGAGAAAACAAGTTGTCGCGATTTCATTGCCTCAAGAACTAATAACAGAAAGTTAGAAGTTACATGATGACTCCTAAAAATAATAAAAATTCTAGAATAGAAATCCATTCTTTATCATCCTAACTCATATTGTTATGGTATGCTAAAAAAAAGCCACCTGCTTCCACAGATGGCCTTAAAGAGATCAGCAATTCATGTTTCACATCAGCTTTTACGGTAATGTCTAACTGATTAGATAATCTTGAATACCGTCGTACCTAGATCTCTAGGTCTGACATCTCCAGGACATTTGCACAGTATGTCCTCGAAATAAAACCTGTCAGATCGCTTAGCTTTTTGTATTAGTGTTTTTGATTCTGGCAAAAATCTTGCACCAGTATTAATAAGCACAGTGGCATCTCCTCTCTTAGGGACTCTGACTAACTTGTACTGTACAATTTTGCAATCCGCCTCAAACTCAAAGTTCTTTAGGACCGCAAAAAGTCCATTCTGAAGTCTAAATTCTCCGCTGCTCATCGCACCACCTTTGGAATCCGACAATTGTGGTGTCGGATCAGGAATTCTTTTGACTCTGAAATCTTTGCTGAGATTCATGCCTTCAGCTACAACATTTATTTTAGCAAACTCACCTTTTCTAGTAGGTGTAGAAACTTTAGCAATAAATGAACCATTACTTACCCTTCTGATCGATCCACCTCCTTGGCCTGTCATACTTGCTCTCAAGGAATTAGAATTAGTGCCAGCAGCAGAAATTTCTATAGGATTGTCTACACCTATGTACAGCACGTTCATTTTTGTAGGTGATATCGCAACAGATCGCTCTCCTACTTCATAACTGAATTCCTTCGTATAACTGACAGTCTTTTCAGTAATCGGATTATACACTTGTGCCGTAGCGCTATACGTCTTAGGACCTATTGTTGAGGTATTGATCTTATATTGTGCTTTGCCTTTCTCATCCATACGCAGTGGCTGATCGTTTACTAAAAGCTTCACTTTAGCTCCAGAATCATTACCAGTAAAGGCGCTTAGAAAAATATCGGCACTATAAGGTTCTCCTTTTATTATATAAGATTTCTCTGGTGCTGCTACTACAGTAAATCCGCCGATGGCTACATCTTCCTGGCCTAGCCCCACTTTCTTGCCCAAATAATTGAGAGCAGCAGCTTCTGTAGATTTTACATCATTAATATACTTATTGAATATAGGGATAACAGCCTGCAAGGGCATCTTATCAAAATTCATATGAGACCAACTGGCCTTGTCTGACGCTTTCCAAGTTGCATCATCTACCTTGACAGCAATTTCAGTTTGGAAATTTTCTCTGTCCTCCTCATTTATATAATCCGATATCTTCGTCCTAAAGTCTAGCAAGCGTTCTTTAAGTTCTTCTCCCTTACCATCAGTATTTCCTTGCGTTAGTGGATTGTCTACAAGAATTCTTGTTGTCACATCGATATTCTTCTCACCGACCAGCGTGGAGGTATATTCTTGTGTCTCTTTATCCACAACATAGCCTCCAGATTCATGAATGAGAGAATCTTTGATGCCAGAAATAAAATTCGAAAGGATCTGAGCCTCTTGACGTATGGGCTCTACTCTATCTGCATAGGTTTGGAAAGAAGGTTTGGCCTTGGCAGCCTCATATATTGCTTGCTGCATAGGTTCGTTCGTATAATCTAGAGCTTTGTTAGATTCTACTAAGCCCTTATTAAGTACTTTAAAGGCATTGAATACTTCTGCTGAAACATTCATTGCCAACATTGCTGTCAATACTAAATACATAATATTGATCATCAGCTGTCTGGGTTCTTTTGGAATAGACATATTGTAATTTGTTTGAATGATGAGTAAATAAATTAAACTGAGGCTCACAACCCTTGAGTGGACACATAGGTATTCCATTTAGTCATCCTGCTCAAAGGATTCTGTCCTGAGACCTAAGCATAGGCCTCCCATAGGAACGGCGTTCCTTAGGTCAATTTTCTGAAAAAAAGTGAATAGCAGAAAATACCACGCAACCAATAATGTTCAGCTATATCTGTAAAGGCAGATGACACTTACGCTAAGGAAAGTGACAATAGATCCATTCTTTTTTTAGTTAAGTGCTGAATTATTTGCGTGGTACAAACTTGCTATACAGCGATTACGGGTACGGGGGAATGAGATGTTTAACGTTCATTATTAACTGATTTAAAAAATTAAATAATTAGGCCCAGTCTTCTAGGCCCATATTGCCCATTATAAGAGTATGGTTGCCACTTCTTCCTGCATGTAATGCCCATAAAACATGCTGCAAAAAGTATCTACCTAATAATTTAACTCAATAAATAGTCTTTAATTGTTTGAGAAAAGAAATTTATTTTTTGGAATAAAGATGAAAGGTCGAAGACGTAAAGCCGACGAGAGGTCGGGAGACCTTCGTCTCAGTTAG
>CAYNJK010000015.1:0-13734 GCA_964397575.1 uncultured Saprospiraceae bacterium | reverse complement strand
AAAAAAACCTTGAGACAAATATCTCAAGGTTTCTTTATTTTATAAATGTGGGATATGTCTAATCATCAGCTCCTTGGCTGGTATAGGCAACTTTAAATAATATTGCAGCAAGTACACCGCCTACTACATCCGCTGCTATTGCTAGACCTGCTGTTCCCCAGCCTGCTAGTCCATTCATAGCAGCTCCGATTGCTACTGCAGGATTGAAACATCCGCCGGTGCCAAAACCACCAAGAGCATATGCCATCGCCGTTACAGTAAATCCTATAGCCAATCCATAGTAAGAATTACCAGAAGTACTTGCGGTCGTGGCAGTTTGTAACACCACCCATACCAAAGCAAAGGTACCTAAGAGCTCTGCGGTAAATGCAGCACCCATATTACTAGGCATGGCTCCTCCAGCCATTAAGGTTCCTTTTCCTAATACAGCTGCACCAATCACTGCTGCTGCTATACCACCTAAGATTTGTGCTATCATATACCCTGGGACTTCTCCTCCAGAGATCTTACCTCTCATAAGGACACCTATCGTGACCGCAGGATTAAAGTGGCCGCCAGAAATATGTCCACCAGCATATACCATAATCATAAGAGCTGAACCTATTGCAATAGGGGGTAAATAATTGTCCGCAGGAAGTCCATTGACGGTGCAGACAATCGTCAGTACGAGAAAAAACGTACCTATAAATTCGACAAGTAACTTATTCATTTAATTGTATGTTTTAGTTAGTTAATTCGAATTCAATATACTAATTAGGCAACTAAATGTTCTTCCAGAACTGTTAAGGATAGTAATTAATGTGCATAAGTTAGTGATATTCAGAATTATATATATGTTTTATTGTGTAAATCAAAATATAATTCTAGACATAAATGATGCGGTAGGTGAGTAATCAATCTTTTGTGGACCCAAAAATGGTCTAGTAGCTTTGCAATAAAGCAATAAAAGATCTCAATAACGCTGTTCCTATTTTATTCGATAGATGAGAAAATCCTACTTCTTTTTCTTGCCTTTAGCCTCCTTAAGGTACTTTCTAAAGGTCGATGAGTACTGATCCTTAAATCGGACTATGGTAATATCCTTGTACTTAATCTGAATCGGCTTGTCATCATATATGCCTTCTGGATTATAATTGTGAATCTTCAGCCCAAACTGCTGTAAGACTTCTGGCTATTACAAACTGTGGTTCATGGACTTATAGTCGGGTTACCCTTTTTTAGATCTTCGTGATTTTATAGCTGCTACGATGCTCGCCATTGGACACTGTAACAATATAGAGACCAGGTAAATCTAATGTGAACCTAGCATGTCCATTCTTAGCAAAACCAGACAAGACTTGTGATCCTGTTATATCATACACCACATAGTCATAAGTAAGTACATCAGAGAACAATTCGAAATTAGAATCAGAGGGATTGGGGGCAACTCTAACTTCTAAGTTTAATTCTTGGAATTCAGTATCCGTTAATGGGAGCTCGTCCACCAAAATGTTTTCAGTGGCATTTGTGATTATTGGAGAGTTATTGTCAAAATAAATAGCAGCAGAATTAAAAATATGGGTATAGTCCTGTACACCATCTACAGGCGAAACCTTGAATTTTATATAACCCTGACTGGCTGCTTCATTTTCTGATTTGGGAGGTAGATCAATATTTAGAAATCTAAAGACTGCAACCTTTTGCTGAGTTTTGAGTTGGGTTTGCACCAGGTGACTGCTAGATACAATTTCTAGAGTATTCAAATTTAGAAGACTCGAAAGCGTATCTGTAATTACAACATTTGTTGCTTTATAATTTCCCTCATTTTGAAATCTTATTGTATAGACCAAATCATCACCGATCAAACTATACTTGTCTAGTGAAAGCCCTGTGCTCTCTGCGAGCTTATCATTAGGGTCGTAAGCGCAAAGAAAAGGCGCGAAAGAATAATATTCTGATGTAAAACCATCATAATTAATAACAGTTGCGACATCGATTTCTACATCGGCAAGAGTATCTTGAAGAGTAAATTCTTCCACTGATGGTCCCCTTATTATAGCATAGAATGACCTTTGCTCTAAGTAACTCAGATTAGCAAAAGACCAAGAAGCTGTATTCCCAGAAATATGGTCAGCCTCAGGAACAGTAGATTTTAGATTTATGCCTTCCTGTAGAGTCAGGTCCAAAGTTCCTCCTACAGTTTTCCATCCAGGATTTTTGATAGTTATCCAAGCTGAAATATCCGAAGAACAAAGAAAGGGACTTAAAGAAATATCTAGCTCCAGTTCAGAAGCCTCCACCATTTTCCACATTCCAAAGTTTACGTCAAAGACATCCTCTCCTTTAAATTCCACTGATAATTCTTCTGGACTAGTGGACTGAAAATCTTCTTCTACACTTGCTTGAATGGAAACAGACTTTTTATCGTCCAAATAGTAACCATAATTACCATTCGCATCCGTGAGTACAGCCTGTCCATCTAGTTCTATTCTCACATTTGAAATTCCTACATCATCGCCTGCATCATATTCAGAATTTTGCATGGAATCATAATATGCCTTCCCGAAGACACCATTCTGAACATTAAAGTCAGCAGGATTCATTACAGCAATTCCACGGTCACAAATCAACCAAAGATCGTTTGTCACAGGGTTTGGCAATATTCCTGTTATTTGATTTGAAGGTATAGCCGAATTTAGAATATTATATTGGGTATAAGTGAAACCATTCCAATAGAGCAGTCCGCTCCGAAAAGTAGCTACCCAGTAATTGCCTCTATCATCCTCTACAATATCAGCGATAAAGTCATTGGCCGGATTAACTAAAGCAGTGAATTCCCAATCTCTACCAATTTTTCGATAAATCCCTCCTTCGACGCCTACCACAATATTGCCTTCACTATCTATTATATGCGTAGTGCTTGCACCTATTGGACTGTTAGTATTATCGTACTCAGACCAATTGCCATCCTTGTACTTTATAATGGAAGTCGAAGTTTCAAAAGTTATCTCTCCTGTAACATGTTCTTTTATATTCTTTACACGAGCGAACCTATTTATTACTGGATCCCAAAGGAAATGCAAGTTCCAATCCCACGACTCTGTTTCAGAATCATAGAAGCCCATTCCTAGGCCAGAATGGATAATAAGTTGTCCCTCAGAAGTTACCAATATTGCGCCTATACTTCCACTCCCTGGACTTATAGTATCGACAAGCTGATCCTTGTCAAAAACCAAAATTTCATCATTAAATGGAAGATAGGTCAAGCAGGAAGTGGGGTCTACTTTTGCTTTACTCAGGTCACCAAACTGTCTACTTTCCAATACTTCGACAATAATATTTGTATCTGGATTGAAAATATCAAATGAAGTGAGATCTGGCAAGATGAGATTACCACTACAATCAAAATCCAGATAGTTTTCTAAGAATACTATGTTTTTCAGTGGACTATGAGAGATGTCATAGCTTTCTATTTCTCCATCGAGCACCCTATATACAAAAGTTCTATTATTAGAATGGTCACTCCTAGAAAGCCACAGTCCACCTGCTCTATCTTCATTCATAATATGAGTTCTAACACCAGATTCAAAGTGATCTCCAACAAGATCTGCCAAGCTGAACTCCTCATACTCGTCTTCAGACACAGAAAAATAATGTGGATCCCAATCTTTATTATCATTCCATATTTTAGTTACTCCTTTGATAGAGAAATGAAAGCTAAAGTCAGGACCAATAGTGTCTATTTTTCTCCAGATGTCATCATACACATAGATGCTTCTACTATTTTCATCAGAAAATATAGCGTACAATTTATCTTGGAAGGCAGTAAAAGATTCAGGCTTTTCAAAATCTTCAGGTGGTGATATCTGTACTATTTCTAAGGATTTGTGGTCAAAATAATTTAGATGACTTTGACTACTTTTAAAGTAAGTACGCTGAGATCCATGACTGGAAAAATCAACAGGATCAACACCAAGCAAAGCCGTATGGTTGGTTATAACCCCATCTTTAAGGGAGTACATCTGTCCGCTGCCACCCCAATAAGAATTAAACCACAAAGTGCCATCATCATCTTCCATCAAATTTGTTACTCGATTTAATACATCTATATCTCCAGCAATTGGTTCATGATATTGTTCCCATTCACCATCAAATTTATCGTCTCCAAAAGTATATTTTGCTAGTCCTCCTTCATTTAGAGCTAGCCAAACATGATCATCTTTTGCCAGCATCTCCCATATGAAAGATCCACGCAGATCACTATTAACTGATTGGAAAAGTTTACTCTCTTTAGTTTCGAGATCAATAACAGTTAGCCCTGTGGGGTTTCCAACAAAAACCACATCATCTAATACTTCTATATTTTGAACCCAGAAGTCTTGAGCATAATAATCCCAAACAGTTTGGGCTTCAACAGAGAGTGGAATAAAGCAAAGCAATGCTATAAGTTCTCCTAGTAATGATTTCATATCGTTAAGATACAATAATTGAAGAGGACCACATATGTATAATGCGACTTAAGTGCAATATACTTCTAGCTTATGTAGAATTATCTATTGTAAAAAACTAGGTTAGCTTGGTTATTATTAATCACCTTAACTACTTCCCAAAAATGATACATTACCGTTACTTCTTCTTGCCCTTAGCCTCCTTTAAGTACTTTCTAAAGGTCGATGAGTACTGATCCTTAAATCGGACTATGGTAATATCCTTGTACTTAATCTGAATCGGCTTATCATCATATATGCCTTCTGGATTATAATTGTGAATCTTCAGTGACTTATTACCCACCTTTTGTATCGGACCTATGGCGAAAGTGGGTTTCTTTAGATCTTCACATTCTATAATAACGTGGATATCAGCTTCCATCATTCCAGTAAAGATAGTAGCCCAACTTGACAAGTCTACTTTAGTGGCTTTAGGTTTGCTCTTTGTAAGATGCTTCTCCCCTTCTAGAATACTCTTAATCGTTATATCATACTCATTACAGCGAATAGAATCAAAGTGATCCAAACGAATTATTACTTCGCCATTAAACTTGAATTCATCTTGCTCAGCCAGCTGCATAAATGTATCAGACATATTCTGTATAACACCATAGACATCTGCTTCTCCATCAGTGACCTGCCTATAGATCTTCACGACATCTCTTTTCGACTTGTACTTTTCTAGTAGCTTATTGAATTTTTCTAATTTGCTTTTCTTTCCCATTACTTTATTTTTCACTGATTATTTTCAGAATCTTGCTAAGACAATTTCTAAAACTGATGAACTATCATTCTTCTTCGTATACGAACATACAACTAGTATTTTACTTTTCACTCAGTAACCAGTTTGACTTTAATCACAACCTTTCTATCATCTACTAAATCCTCGACATTTGATTGAGATTCTCCCAGAGGGTATTCATTTATTTCTATCTTATTGTTTGTCGTTCTTTTTATCTCATTCACCAGGTGCTTTATTCTTTTTTGTGATAGGTCCTTATTATAATCGTTGTCTCCCTTCGAACTGGCATAACCATAAATACTTATACTTAGAATCGCAGCATTAGAAAAATCAAAATTTAACAACTTTTGCAATTCCTGCTCAGAAGGAAAAATTTTATTTGATTCATAATTATTCAGCTCTATAATCAGCTCATAAGTTTTGGAACTTGATGGTTTCTGTATTTCAGGTAGTCTTATCAGTTCGATGTTATCAAGATGGATGTAAGACATAAGATAATTTTCTCTAGGATTAGCGCCTTCTAATTTGGTTAAAGCTGGGTCTGCATTTCCTATCCAAATTGCGTTAACCGGAAAGTCCAAGCTAAAGGTGTGGCTTATTCTTTTCCAGTCTACATTGTTGATGACTTCCGTATGTGTAAAACAAAGGTCTTTCGTCTGTTCTTTATTAAAAAGGCAAAACTTTAGGTTATTAGAATACAGAAGTTGTGAAGGAATATTTTGGAGTTTGGAAAAGGCATCCGAATACTGAAGATCCGTAGCTTTTAGATAGTAGCTGAGTTCGTAAGTTCCTTCTGACAAGGTAGTATCCAACCGTGCCCAGACAGATTCACTTGACAATTCCTGACCACCAGCATGAAACTGACAAGCAATATTGACCAAGCCCAAATAATAGGAACCATGATAGGCACTGCTTGGAAACGGCTTACAATTATCAGTCCTTATCAAGTCAGGACTGCCTTTTGATCCTTTCCATTGATAAGCATAGTTGCTTAATTCGTTTTGCTTAAATATTTTGCAGGAGTCAACGCGGACCTCTTCTTTCAATAATTCGAATGAGCCATTTCTAAGTATGTTTTGTGCAACTATCTGTTCCCAGCTAGGGGAAAAGGCAATAAGCATTATAACATAAATAGCTTTCATGGTCGCCATTCATTTATTTTACCTTAGGTCTGATTCATAAATGGAGAAGAGCGGAAGGCATACAAAAGAAACGTAGTATTTATTTATCACTATTAATATAGTACATCTCCTTCTCATCTATCTTCAGTATCGTGGCATCGACCAAGTACTCTGCACTACCGAAAACTAAATCTGAACTTACAATATTTAGATCCAGTACTTGATCATCTGTTGTCTTACAAGTAAACTTTCTTATCTCTTTATCATTTAACACCAACTCCGAGTCCCTCAGCTCCCATGTTCCAAACAGTTCATTAATCTTAACAAGGACTAATTCTACATTGCCATTATCATCAATGAAGTCGTAGGATATATCCTCCTCTCTTACATAGGTGCCGTCTTCACTAAAAACAATTTTATTAGCAAGATCACAATCAAAGGAAAAGGATTTCTCTTGATGGATAAAATAATATTCTTCTTGGAAGTCCAAATCGGCTTGAATACCAAAAGCGAGTATTACTAAGATTATTAATGAAGATATTTGCATGAGCTATTTTTTTGATTATTTATAAACAAAATGGAAATTTTCCGACTTACCATTACTCTATCTACAAGTTAGGTCTTTCTTGTGGAAGTTAAGTTAATAATATTACTTTATCAGGTAGAGAAAGAATCTTAACTTCAGACTGGTGTTCTGTAAATAAAAAAACTCATGAAGCAATTTTTGGTATTCGTCTTTCTAATCCTATCTGTAACATTATTCTCCCAAGAAAAAACAGAGGCCAATACAAGTTTTAGCTTACGCTATTCTATTAATCTTACGCATAGTCCAAAACTGTCCAGCCAGGCCATAGGTGGAGATTGGGGTTTTATAGTAGATCATAATTTCAGAAATAGGCGACTAGGCATTTCCGCAGGAATTAATTACTCACTGATCCACCTTGGTTTTGAAAACGAATTTACTGCACCCAGTGTAGCGCAGCAATTTGGATTTTTGGAGTCAGATTTTGGCGTCTTTTATACGCCATTGCCTAACAGCACTGCCTTAAGATTAAAAGCCAGCTACATCCATGGTCTACTGATAGAAAATGACAATTCCTTTCTTGATGAATACAATTTTTCTAAGCTTGCACTAGGTGCAGAATATGTAATACCAACGGTGTCAAGTTTAGCACTTTCGATAGGCTGGAGGATTAAAATCTTTCGCCTAGACAGAGCCAGAATAGGCACGCAATATACACAGCAATTGTTCTTTAAAGTCGGGCTTTCAAACTAAGTTACTGCTTGTTATACTTCCCTATTCTAGACCCTTTCTAAAATTGTCGCATAGCCCTGACCGACGCCTATGCACATCGTTACCAGAGCATACTTCTTTTTCTGCTCATGCAATTCCAGTGCTGCAGTATGCAAAATACGTGTTCCAGATACCCCCAGAGGGTGCCCAATGGCAATAGCACCACCATTGGGATTTATACGTGGATCATCATCTGCAATACCTAATTCCCTTGTGCATGCCAGCACCTGAGCGGAAAAGGCTTCATTCAGTTCTAGGATATCCATATCATCTAAGCTAAGGCCTGCTTTCTTAAGCGCCTTGCGAGATGCACCGACAGGACCGATACCCATGATACGTGGTTCTACCCCGACGACAGCTGAGCTGACTATCCTGGCTAGTGGGCTAAGGTTGTGTTCTTTTACAGCAGCATCTGACGCAATTAGTACAGCTGCAGCTCCATCATTCAGCCCTGAAGCATTACCAGCCGTTACAGTTCCGCCTTCTTTCTTGAATGCCGTACGTAACTTAGCCAGCACCTCTAGAGTGGTGGTGGGTCTGATAAATTCATCTTTATCGAACAGAATTGGATCTGCTTTCCGCTGTGGAATTTCTACTGGGACAATTTCTTTTGCTAGTCGACCCGACTGCTGTGCCTTTGTTGCTTTCATCTGTGACCAATAGGCAAATTTGTCCTGATCCTCTCTGCTGAGCTGATAGAGTTCTGCCAGATTTTCTGCCGTCGTACCCATTCCATCAGTTCCATACATGGCCTCCATCTTTTTATTGACAAAGCGCCATCCGAAACTACTGTCATGCATTGCCGCATCTCTTCCGAAAGGCTTAGATACTTTAGAAATGACCCAAGGTCCTCTCGTCATATGCTCTATGCCTCCCGATATAAAGAGATCACCATCTCCGGCTTTGATCGCTCTATTGGCATGGATGACGGCTGACATGCCAGAGGCACATAATCTATTGACGGTTTCGCCGGGAACAGACCAAGGTAAACCAGCAAGCAATAAGGCCATACGGGCGACATTCCGATTATCCTCACCTGCTTGGTTGGCACAACCAAAGATTACCTCATCATAGGCATCCTTAGCTATAGTTGGAAATCTTTCTACCAGTGCCTTTATAGGAACCGCCGCTAAGTCATCTGTACGGATGGTGGACAAGGTTCCGCAAAACTTGCCAAAAGCTGTTCTTGCGCCGGCTACTAGGAATGCATCTTTCATAGTTTATTCTTGATATAGTTTTTGTTATGGGGTTTGCAAAGGTAAGGATTAGAGTATATGTCAGTTCTTTATATTTCATAAAATATTCAATCAGAGCAGCCCTCGAATCCTAATATCACTTATCCTGTTGCCTTTGTCTAAGCATGATTTTTCTTGATGCCATGACTTTTAAAATACAACAATCATGGCCATCCATACTAGTAATCCTATTAAATCATGGTTATAGACGATTTACCCTGCCCACCCCTCTCTGTCCAGACTCCTATACTGTATAGCCTCCGCCAAATGTTCTATCTGAATTTTTTCCGCAGCAGAAAGATCCGCTGCAGTACGAGCAACTTTTAGTATCCTATCATAGGCTCGTGCAGACAACTGCAATTTATTCATCGCGGTTTTCAGTAAGGTAGTTCCAGCGGTACTGATCTGACAGACTTCTCTGACCATACGAGAAGGCATCTGGGCATTGGCGTGGATATCTTTGTATTCTTTAAATCTTTCTGCCTGTATCTCTCTTGCCTTCACTACCCTTGCTGCGATATCTTCACTGGTCTCAGAAGCGGGTTTGAATTCTGCCAGTTCATCATAAGATACTGGAGTTACTTCCACATGGAGATCTATTCTATCTAGTAGTGGGCCAGAGATTTTGGTCAGATATCTTTTTACAACGCCAGGACCGCAGACACAGTCTTTCTCAGGATGATTATAGAACCCACAAGGGCAAGGATTCATAGAAGCAATAAGCATAAAGCTGGCAGGATACTCTACAGTTACTCTAGCACGTGATATCGTCACAGAGCGCTGCTCCATAGGCTGCCTTAGCACCTCTAGCACTGATCTCTTGAACTCTGGCAACTCATCTAGAAAGAGCACCCCATTGTGGGCAAGTGATATTTCGCCAGGATTGGGATTAGAACCTCCACCGACCAGTGCAACATCGCTGATCGTATGATGGGGAGAGCGGAAGGGTCTATTTGTTACTAGAGAAGCCTCAGGACCCAGTATCCCTGACACAGAGTGAATCTTAGTCGTTTCTAAAGCTTCGTACAAGTCTAGTGGTGGAAGGATGCTGGGCAATCTTCTGGCGAGCATGGTTTTTCCCGCGCCTGGTGGCCCTATGAGTATAACGTTATGTCCACCTGCCGCAGCTATCTCTAGCGATCGCTTGATATTTTCTTGGCCTTTGACATCAGAAAAATCTTCTTTGTACACTTTGTTATTAGTGACAAATTCTTCTCTGGTATCATATTCATAGGGGATGATATCAGGTGTGCCATTGAGTATAGAGATGGCTTGGTTTAAGTTTTTGACACCATAGACTTTCAGGTCACTCACAATAGCTGCTTCTCTTGCATTCTGAAATGGCAGTATAAGACCTTCCATTTTTTCTCTCCTCGCCTGTATAGCAATAGGTAAAGCACCTTTGATGGGTCTCAAAGTACCATCCAGTGCTAGCTCTCCTATTATCATATATTTTTCTAGCCGCTCCATTTCTATCTGCTTTGTAGCACCCATGATAGAAAGTGCTATAGGGAGATCGTAGGCAGAGCCTTCTTTTCTGATATCTGCAGGCGCTAGATTGACAACTAGTTTTAGTCTAGGCATTTTGTAGCCGATATTCTTTATAGCTGCTTCCATTCGCTGAAAGCCTTCACTAACTGCCTTATCAGGCAGGCCTACCAGAAAAAACATTTGTTTGCCTGCAGGTACCGTGCCTCCAGCATTGACTTCTACAACTATTTTCTGTGCTTCTACGCCTTGGACTGCGGCTGCAAAGGTTTTGACTAGCATGGTGTTGTGTATCTCATTATTGTATCTATATGCTCGTCTAAGATACAAAAGCCACCGGCAATAGTCATTCCTTCGACTAGACGCATAGGGGTATAAAGCAAAAATGGTGTCTATATAATATCAGACAGTGTCTGATATGCCGATCAATTTCTTTATGGATCAGTGATCTAGATAGAATGTAGCTTACTACTAAGGGTGGTAGGCTTTTTTTATTTGTATCCCTCCTCGGAAAACAGACCATTCTAATCAACTATAAAGAGAATCTCGCTTATCTTTTCTAAAAACGATTTTAAATGGACGACAAGACTCAGAAAGTAGTCCGCACTTGTTGTTATCCAAAAATTATAATTAGGGTATTTTTGCGGCAATGATAAAAACAGATATACTAATTATAGGAGCGGGTCCTTGTGGGTTATTTACTGTATTCGAAGCAGGCCTGCTCAAGCTCAAGTGCCACCTGGTAGATGCTCTACCACAGATAGGTGGGCAACTCAGTGAGATATACCCTAAGAAACCCATCTACGACATTCCTGGTTTTCCATCCATTTTGGCAGGAGACCTCGTGAAAAATCTAGAAGAACAAATTGCTCCTTTCAATCCTAGCTTTACGCTGGGTGAACGGGCAGAGAAAATAGAAAAGACAGGAGACAAAGAGTTTACGCTTACAACTAATAAAGGGACAATAATCAAAGCCCCTGTTATAGCCATCGCTGGAGGCTTGGGCTCCTTCGAACCTCGCAAACCACCACTAGAAGGCATTGCTGATTATGAGGACAAAGGCATAGATTATATGGTCAAAGACCCTGAAAAATACAGAAACAAAAAATTACTTATCGCTGGAGGTGGAGACTCTGCCCTGGACTGGACCATAGAGCTCGCAGACCTTGCAAAAGAGATTACACTTATACACAGAAGGACCTCTTTCAGAGGCGCACTGGACAGTGTAGACAAGGTGATGGAATTGGCCCAGGCAGGTAAAGTAAATCTTATCACAGAAGCGCAAGCTATAGGGCTCAAAGGTGGTGACAAACTAGAAGAAGTACTGGTCAAGACCAAACAACAAGGAGAACTCTCCATCGGCATAGATTACTTCATACCACTCTTCGGACTGACACCGAAGTTAGGCCCTATCGCTGACTGGAATCTGGGGATATCTAAAAGTGCAGTAGAAGTAGATACTGAAGATTATAGTACCAATATCCCGGGCATCTACGCCATCGGAGATATTAATACGTACAAAGGCAAGCTAAAGCTGATACTCTGTGGTTTCCACGAAGGCACCCTAATGGTACAATCTGCTTTCAAGTATATCTACCCAGATCAGAAATTAAGCTTTAAATACACGACTGTTACTGGAGTTCCTGGTACCAGCTAGGTCATGCTATTCTCAGGCTAAAGTGAACCTATCCACAAAGATTAGTGTATAGTATTTTCAGAGCTAAAATAATTTTTCGATTGGTAGAAGACAAGATAATCAAACTAGAAGTCACAGACAGAGATGGCACCGTCCATCAGCTAGAAGCACCTACGGATATGAATCTCAATCTTATGGAAGTGTTCAAGTCCTACGAGTTACCAGTCGAAGGCACCTGTGGTGGCATGGCGCTGTGTGCCTCGTGTCATTGCTACATAGAGACTGATCACGAGCTACCTGAGCAATCAGAGGACGAAGAAGACATGCTGGACCAGGCTTTTTTTGTAGAGGACAACTCGCGATTAAGTTGTCAGATCAGAATCAAAGACAGTTTAGAGGGCTTGAAAGTGAAACTGGCACCAGTTAGTTAGATTCTTCTGATTGCTGAAAGACATAGTTTAAGCCTATACTGAAGTAGGCATTAGGATTGTCTTCGAAGATGTTATCATCCACCAGAAAAATATGTCCATACTTAAAATTAAGCTTCATGGGTCCCCCTACTAGGCTAAGAGAGAGTGCTGGCTCCAAAAACTGTTGCTGATTTGGAATTTCAATTGAATTCCTAGGGTTCTCAATGACTATATTCCTAAACCAATTCTGTTTATAAGTACAAGTCAGTCCTAGCTCTACTATACCATTTATATAAATTATTCCTGGCTGAATGCCTAAGCTGTTTCTATTAAAATCCAGTGCATATTGGGTGGTCTCCAAATTTAATTTATTCAGCTGACTTCTCTCACGACCACCTATCACATAAGCTTGAAATAGAAACTTCTCTTCGAAATACTGGTAGAAGCCAACACCTAAGGTCCCAGAACGTATTCTATTGTCAATAGCCAACTCTACATTGTACTTTCCGAAAACCCCAACATTACTTAGAGGTGAATAAGCACCAGTAAACTGAACAGAAGGATTGCCTCCCGTAGAAAAGATACTAGCAAAATCATTCGGTATGCTCATAGACATTCCCACCTCTCCTTCCCCTTGCTTATCCAGCACTGGAGCGACATCATCTATGGGTGAATATATAATCGTTGAGCAAGAACTTATAACTGCCAATACTATAAGAGTGACTGCTGCGAAAGTTGTGTGATTCTTCATGAGGAGATGTTTATCTACATTAAATCAATGATTTTCTAAAGAATAACTCAAAGATGAGATAGAATCATGGCAAATGAGTTCACAAATTGTAAACTATCAATAGAAATATTCACGATTCATCAACTAAAAAGGAAAATGCTATACCTAAATTAGTAGAAACATTAGCAAAACATAAACTTTCATGAACGATAACCAATTGTACCAAAAGAAGTTTTTTGACATTCTTTCTAGAAGAAATACCAAGGATCACAAGATCATCTACGAGGTAATGGACATTCTAGAGGTGAAGAAAGGCGCCGCTTATAAGCGAATGAATGGTGACACCTCTATGCCCATTTCAGAACTCATAAAGCTGGCTGACCACTTCAATATTTCTCTGGATGCTACTTTTAGAAGCGATAAGTATATCTCTTTCTTTCAATCCTTTGTGCATAAAAAAAAGTCCAATCTAGATATTTATAAATCAGTAAAAGAAATTTTTCAAACCTATAAAAGGTCTTTATTCATCTGAAGAAATAGAGCTTACCTAACTCGCCAATGAGTTTCCTATCTTTTACTACTTCGGTCATAAGTATATACTAAACTTTATGA
>CAYNJK010000014.1:0-19517 GCA_964397575.1 uncultured Saprospiraceae bacterium | reverse complement strand
GCAGCTTCATTTAGTGGAGGTTGCAGCAATACAGGTACAATAAGCGGATCAGTAACAGCATCTAATGTTGATTGTAACGGAGGAAGCTTGACAATTACTTACTCAGGTATAGATAACTGTGGTAATGCAATCAGTACGACTTGTACAGCAACAGTATCTGGAACTGGACCTGCTTCTATAGCTTGTCCTAGCTTACCTTCAGTAAGTTGCGACCAAGTAGCTGGATACAGTGTACCATCTGCATCATTCAGTGGAGCATGTAATAATTCTGGTACAGTATCAGGAAGTGTAACTGCAAATAACTTTGATTGTAGCGGTGGGTCACTGACAATTACTTACTCTGGCTCAGATCAGTGTGGTAATGCAATCAGCACGACTTGTACAGCGACTGTTACAGGAGGCGCTCCTGCTATAGTAAGTTGTCCAGCACTGCCTGCAATATCTTGTAGTGATGCACCTACTTATGTTGCACCAGCTGCTTCATTCTCAGGTGCTTGTAATAACTCAGGTACTTTAGCTGGTACTGTGAGTAACAATAACTTTGATTGTGCTGGAGGTACGATGACAGTAACTTACTCAGGTAATGATAACTGTGGTAACTTAATTAGCACAACATGTAATGTGACAGTTACGGGAGCTGGACCAGCTACAGTGACTTGTCCTAATCTACCTTCAGTGAATTGTGAGCAAGTAGCGAACTATCAAGTACCTGCAGCAACATTCAGTGGAGGATGTGGAAATACTGGATCAGTTAATGGTTCTGTTACAGCATCTAATGTAGATTGCAACGGAGGAAGCTTGACAATTACTTATTCTGGTATTGACAACTGTGGTAATGCAATCAGTACGACTTGTACAGCAACAGTGTCTGGAACAGGGCCAGCTTCTATAGCTTGTCCTACTTTACCAGCAGTAAGTTGTGATCAAGCAGCCAGTTATGTAGTACCTGCAGCAACATTCTCAGGTGCATGTAACAACTCTGGAACAATAAATGGTACTATATCAGCAAATAACTTTAGCTGCTCAGGTGGATCACTAACAATTACTTATTCTGGTTCTGACCAGTGTGGTAATTTAATTAGCACTACATGTACGGCAACTGTTACTGCTGGACCACCAGCGACAATTTCTTGTCCTGTAGTAGGTCCAATATCATGTAGTGAGGCTTCTAGATTCCAAATACCAGCTGCTTCATTCAGCGGTGCTTGTAACAATAATGGAAGTCTCTCGGGATCAGTTGCAACGAGCAATTTTGATTGTGCAGGTGGATCACTTACTCTGAACTACTCAGGAACAGATAATTGTGGCAATAGTATAAGTACTACTTGTAGTATAACTGTATCTGCAGCAACACCGGCTACAGTAGCATGTCCGAATCTTCCTCAAGTAAATTGTGAGCAAGTTTCTAACTATGTTGTTCCTGCAGCTACTTATAGTGGAGGATGTAATAATACTGGAAGCATCAATGGATCAGTAACTGCAACTAATGTAGATTGTAATGGAGGATCATTGACCATAACATATTCTGGCAACGATCAGTGTGGAAATGCACTTAATACAACATGTACAGTACAAGTTACAGGGTCAGGAGCAGCAACACTGGTCTGTCCTACTGTAGCACCGATAAGCTGCACTCAAGCTGAGACTTATGTACCGCAGCCAGCAAGCTTCAGTGGAGCATGTAATAATACAGGTTCACTTCTTGGAACTATAACTGCAAACAATGTTAGTTGTGGTGGAGGTAACATCACTGTATTGTACTCAGGAACAGATGTATGTGGTAATCAAATAAGCACATCTTGTAATGTGTCTGTAGCTCCAGCTGGACCAGCGCAATTAGCTTGTCCTACGGTAACTACAGCGATTACGTGTGAAGAAGCAGCTACTTGGATACCACCTGTGCTAACATATTCTGGTGACTGTAATAACTCTGGTCAACTTTCAGGATTGATAACAGGTTCTAACGTACTGTGTACAGGAGGATCATTAACAGTATTGTATTCTGGAGTAGATCAATGTGGAAATTCAGTAAGCCAGAACTGTAACTTCCAAGTGGCAGCATGTATGCAACCACAGGATGTAATCACAAATGCAGCAACTTGTCCAGGTGTACCATTTATCTGGCCTGTAGATGGACAAGCATATTCTAATGCAGGAACATTTACAGTTCAGCAAACAGATGCGAATGGTTGTGTATTCAACCAAGTTCTGAACTTGACAGTATTCCCTACAACTCCTGATGTAACTCAGGTAGAAGAAATATGTCAAGGACAAACTTTCACATGGACAGTGAACGGACAGAGTTATACAACTGGTGGAACGTTTACTGCGGTAGGCACAGATGCTAATGGATGTGCATTTAACAATGTACTTCAGCTTACTGTGACTCCTAGTAACCCGGGAACTACTACTAATGAGTTTATTTGTTCTGGTTCATCATTCACATGGCCTGTAAATGGAGTTACTTATACAACGGCAGGAACTTTCATCGAACCAGGAATTGGTTGTGATGGAGATCAGACCTTAGTATTAGCCTTCTATCCAGCTACACCAGATGTGACAACGACACAGACTATATGTGAAGGCGAAGTATTTGTATGGCCAGTAGATGGTCAATCATACAGCACTGCTGGAACATTTAATTCAGGAGGACTGGATGCAAACGGATGTACATTTAATAATGTACTAGTTCTGAATGTAACTCCTAGACCTCAAGATGTCGTAACGAATCAGACGATTTGTCCAGGTAGCACTTTCACATGGCCAGTAAATGGTGTAGTGTACAGTTCTACTGGAACAATAGTGATAGATGGAGTTGGTTGTACTGCAACACAGATTCTAAATCTGACAGTTCTACCACAGACAGCAGATGTGACAACTACACAGACTATATGCCAAGGAGAAGTATTCACATGGCCAGTAAATGGTCAGTCTTACTCTACTTCTGGAACATTTACTGCTCCAGGAACGGATGCAAATGGATGTCCATTTAATAATGTACTTGTACTGACTGTAACTCAGCCTGGCCCAGATGTGATTACGAACCAGACTATATGTTCTGGAACTTCATTCACTTGGCCAGTAACTGGTGAGACATTCACTATACCTGGTACTTATAGATCTGAAGGAGTTAATTGTGCTAGCGACCAAGTTCTAAACTTGAGTTTCTTCCCAATATCTCCAGATGTTGTAACTAATGAGGAAATATGTCAAGGTGATTCATTCACTTGGACAGTGAATGGACAAACATACACAACAGGAGGTACCTTTAGCGTACCACAATCTGATGCAAATGGATGTACATTCAATCAGATATTGAACTTAGTCGTATTGACAGCAAGTCCAGATGTAGTGACCAACCAAACGATTTGTGCTGGATCTACATTCTTCTGGCCTGCTAATGGTGTGACTTATGATATGGCTGGTACATTCAGAATAGAAGGTTTTGGATGTGATGGTGATCAGGTACTAAACTTGAGCATGCACCAGTCTACACCAGATGCGATGACTCAGGCAAGTATCTGTCAAGGTGAGACCTTTGTATGGCCTGTAAATGGCGTATCATACACGACCGGTGGAACTTTTGTAGAGCAAGGAACAGATGCAAATGGATGTACATTCAATCAGATATTGATTCTGACTGTAACCACACCAGGACAAGATGTTGTTACTGATGTAAGCATTTGTGAAGGAGAAAGTTTCTTATGGACTGTAACAGGTATAGAATATACGACGCCAGGTACTTTCACCTCTATGGGTTCCGGATGTGCTGGAGATTTTGTACTGAACTTATCAGTATATCCACGTACACCTGACCAAGTCGAGAATGAAACAATTTGTGCCGGTGATGATTTCTTCTGGACTGTTACTGGAGATATATTAGATGAGTCAGGAACATTTACAGCTACAAGATTAGATGATAATGGTTGTGAAATGAATATTGTTCTGAACTTGACAGTTTCTACACCACTAGTTTGTACTACAGTAAGTTCTCCTACTAGCTGTGGAGCTATGGGAACTGCTACAGTTACAACAGTAGGAGGATCAGGTGGCTACACTTATAACTGGAGCAATGGTTCTAATACATCAGTAGCAACTGGTCTTAATGCAGGAACATTTACTGTAACTGTAAGTGATACTAATGGATGTACTACTGTATGTTCTGTAGATGTAGAAGGAACTGATGTTCCAGAATGTACGACTACTTCTTCTCCGACAAGTTGTGGAGCTATGGGTAGTGCAACAGTAACAGCAGTAGGAGGTGCAGGTGGATACACTTACATCTGGACTAATGGTGCTACTACAGCAATGGCATCAGGCTTACCAGCTGGAGAGTACTTTGTAACAGTAACAGATCTCTTAAGTTGTTCTGTAGTATGTAGCGCAACTGTAGAAGCAGGTGATGTTCCAACTTGTACCATAGTAAGCACAGATGCAAGATGTGGTGAAGCAAACGGTTCAGCAACTGTAACTGCCATAGGTGGTTCTGGAGGCTATACTTATGCTTGGAATAACTCAGCAAATACGCCAGCTAACTTAGGGTTGACTCCAGGTCTGTATAGCGTAGTTGTTACTGATAGCAATGGTTGTTCTACTACGTGTTCTATAGAAGTAGGCGGAAATCCTGCTCCAACATGTACGACGACAAGCACGCCTTCAGGATGCTCTAATGCATCAGGAACCGCAACAGTCCTTCCAGAAGGAGGCCTAGCACCATATTCTTACGAATGGAGTAATGGAAACAACAACCAGACAGCAATCAGTCTTGTATCAGGTACATATCTGGTAACTGTGACAGATGCGATGGGTTGTTCTACAGTTTGTAATGCAGTTGTAGAATCTGAAGGTGATGCACCAGAATGTACTATCGCAGTTTCTGATTCAAGTTGTGGTGAGAGCAATGGTTCAGCTGTTGTAACAGCAACAGGAGGTTCTGGCCAGTATACTTACAGATGGAGTAACGACGAGACTACTGCTCAGATAAGCGACCTTATAGGTGGTGTCTATTCTGTAACTGTAACAGATACTAATGGATGTGAAACAGTTTGTACTGGAATGATTAATTCTATAGGAGGTCCTTCATGTTCTGTGACTGTAGCAGATGCATCTTGTGGAACGAATAACGGATATATCATAGCAAGTGCTACTGGAGGAACTGGAATTTACAGTTACCTATGGAGTACAGGAGCTACAACGCCTGAAATAAATGACTTAAGTCCAGGAACATACACAGTAACAGTATCAGACTCTAAAGGATGTTCTGTTGTATGTACAGGAGTTGTAATGACTAGCGGATCTAGTTGTGGAGAAATTGGTAACAGAGTATGGCATGATGTAAATGGTGATGGTGTCCAAGGAAATACTGAAATAGGTATCGGCGGAGTTACTGTTAATCTATTTAATGCTACCACTGGCGCTTTTGTTACTTCAGTAGTAACAAATGCACAAGGTGAGTACTTATTCTCTGGATTGCCAGAAGGTGATTACTTCGTTAACTT
Organism: uncultured Saprospiraceae bacterium; assembly: GCA_964397575.1. Classification (GTDB taxonomy): domain Bacteria; phylum Bacteroidota; class Bacteroidia; order Chitinophagales; family Saprospiraceae; genus RFSX01. The sequence goes on along the minus strand of CAYNJK010000014.1, from coordinate 14,019 downwards.
TGATAATATTCCTGCAGAATTTATTTCTACAGAAGCTCTGGGAACAGGACTGAATGACAGTGATGTTACTGGTGCAAATGGAATTAACTCGACGGATATAATTACCATTACCGCTGGCGATAGAAGAATGGATATAGATGCCGGATTCTACAGAGGTGGTGAGATAGGAAACATCGTATGGTGCGATAATGAAGAGAATAACACAGGATTCAATGTATATGAAGCATCGGATACTCTGGTACAAGGAGCTGTAGTTAAGTTATTTGAAGTAGTTGGAGTTGGAAACTTTGAGCTAGTAGCATGTGATACTACAGATACAGTAGGTGAGTTCTTATTCACTGGGTTGCCAAGAGCTAACTACGTTCTTGAAGTGACAATCAGTGATGACAAGTTCTTTGTTCCTAGTAACTCAGGATCCGATGATTCTGAAGACAGTGATGTAGAGATTGAGATTTCAGTTGATCCTGTTGCAGGAACAAGGACTGGTAGAACAGGCTTGATATTCCTAGCAGCTGGAGAGACCAACCTGACAGTAGATGCAGGATCGACGACAAGAAGAACTCTTCAGATAGAGTTACTTGACTTCGATGGTTACTGGGTAGAAGACAGATCTTATACTGATCTATTCTGGTCTACTTCTAGAGAAGTGAATTCTGACTATATCGAGGTACAGAGATCAAGAAGCATTGCTTCTGGATTCGCTGGAATCGGAACAAGAAAGGCACAAGGTAGAAGTGAGCAAGAAACTAACTACAAGTACTTTGATACTACGATTACTGAAGAAGGTATTTACTACTACAGATTGAAGTTGGTTGATATTGATGGAAGCTTTACTTATAGCAGACCAATATCTATAGATGTTGACTTTGGAGAAGGTGCACAAGAGATTAACATTGATGTGTATCCGAACCCAGTAAGAGAAATCGTAAATGTTGATATTGAAGTAGAAAGACCTTCTGCACTTGAAGGTGGAATCTACGATGCAATAGGACAATTGATAAGAGAAATGGATTCTGCAATAATACCTGGTGGAACAAGCACTATTCAAGTTGATCTTGAAGGCGTACCAGCGGGAGCTTACTTGATAAGAATCCAAGTAGACGAGCAAGTATACTTTGAGAAAGTTTCTATAATCGACTAATCTGATTAGTAGGATTAAATTTTCTCAGAGAGAATAATTCTCTAAAGGGAGCTTCTATACAGAGGCTCCCTTTTTTTATTCTATTGAATCTCTTTATTCTTTACTGATGTTGATAGAGGGTAGGGTGATTTCGTTAGGTTAGAATACTGAGGAAGAAAGCTATGTAAAGAGTTTGATGATACTTGTCGAAACGACTAAGGTTGGGGTAGGGTGCTATAAAAATGAAGGCTGTTAGCCTATTCGTCCCCAGTCTTTAAAACCTTGATTAAGATGTAAGAGGTACTTTTGAATAAGTAGGTTAGGTTCTTTTTCTAGCAAGGGATCTCTTTCTAATATAGCTTTTGCTACACCTCTGCCAGTATCCAGAAAGTTTTGATCCTCTGCTAAATCAAAAAGTCTAAATTCCTGAAGACCACTCTGCTTAGTACCTTCTATATCTCCAGGACCTCTTAATTTCAAGTCCTCTTCAGCTATTCTAAAACCATCATTGGTATCAACCATGATTCTGATTCTGGACTTGGCATTGTCACTTAGCTTGTAACTAGACATTAGTAAGCAGTACGACTGCTCTGCACCTCTACCGACCCTCCCTCTAAGTTGATGTAACTGCGACAATCCAAATCGTTCAGTATTTTCTATCACCATAACGGAAGCATTTGGAACATTGACACCAACTTCTATAACTGTTGTTGCAACCATTATATGTGTCTTACCCTCAGAAAAACGTTTCATCTCCATGTCTTTGTCTGCTGGCTTCATTCTACCATGTACGACACTGATCTTAAACTGGGGAGGAGGAAAGTATTGTAGCAAGTTATCATAACCTTGCTGGAGGTTGGCTAAGTCCAGTTTAGCTGATTCGTCTATAAGAGGGAACACTACATATACCTGGCGTCCCAGCTTTATCTGTTCGTGCATAAACTCCAGTACCTGTGCTCTATTCTTTTCCGTTTTATGAATAGTCTTTATTTCTTTTCTACCGGGTGGTAGTTCGTCGATGGTAGAAACTTCTAAATCTCCATAGATCGTCATAGCTAAGGTCCTTGGAATCGGGGTTGCAGTCATGACGAGCATATGCGGTGGCTTCTCATTGCCCTTCCTCCAAAGTTTGGATCGTTGCATAACACCAAAGCGGTGCTGCTCATCTATAATAGAAAGGCCTAGGTTTTTAAATTCCACAGGGTCCTCTAGGACGGCGTGAGTGCCTATCAGGATATCAATGTCACCCGATTTTAAAAATTTCAACAAATCTACTCTGGTCCGGCCTTTTACACTGCCGCTTAGAAAACCTACTTTGATGCCCAGACCAGACAGGCCTTCTGTTATGGATTTGTAATGTTGTTGGGCAAGTATTTCTGTAGGCGCCATCATCACAGACTGAAAGCCATTATCGAGTGCTATCAATGTAGAAAGCAATGCCACCATGGTTTTACCACTTCCTACATCTCCTTGTAGTAGTCGGTTCATCTGAGCTCCAGATTTGAAATCCTTTCTGATTTCTTTGATAACTCTTTTCTGTGCTCCCGTAAGCTCGAAGGGTATCTTTTCTTTATAATATTTGTGAAAATAGCTACCGACGTTCTCAAAGATTTCACCCTTGTACTTAAATTTCCTTAATTCCTTGCTGTATAGGATGCGCATTTGGAAGTAAAAAACTTCTTCAAATTTCAACCTATTCTGAGCAGCAGAAAGTGCCTCTTTGTTTGGTGGAAAATGAATCCATTTTATAGCTTGGTACTTGTCTATCAGTTTGAGTTTATCTCGTAGGTATTTGGGTAGATTTTCTTGGATGTGACCTGGCTTTAGCTTCGCAGTAACCTCTTTTAGGATATTTAATCTTGTATTTCCTTCAAAACCAGCTTTACGTAATTTCTCTGTACTAGAGTATACGGGGTTGAATCCAAGCCCTTCTTGTCTGGCTTTCTTAGCAGATTTTAGCTCAGGGTGAGAAATGGTCATAACCCCGTTAAATTTGGAAGGCTTTCCGAAAACCACATATTCTTCATTCAAAACCAACTTATCTTCTATCCAACTCATTCCTTTGAACCAGACCAATTCCAGAAGACCTGACGCATCTTTTAGGGTCGCCTTCAGTCTACTTTGCCGACGACCTTTTATACTTTCTTTATCAATGAGGATGCCTTTGACTTGAGCTTTTTCATTCGTGTTCAAATCCTTGATGAGGGTATAGGAGGTTTTGTCGACGTAGCGGAATGGAAAGATAAAGAGTAAATCACCTAAAGTTTTGACTCCTAGCTCGTCATCAAGCATTTTTGCTTTATGAGGACCTACACCTTTGATATATGTGATAGAAGTATTTAGATAATCAGCCAATCGTTAATTATGGATTGATTTTGTTGCAGTAAAATATAAACTATTCGAATTAACAGTAGCTTTATATCCAATAAGTTTATAGAAAACCATGGAATCAAAAAGGCAAAAACAGACAGCTGAAGTAATCAGAAGGCATTTCGGAACGGTCTTGCTGAGTGAAGGTGCATATATATATGGAGATGCCTTCGTTACTATTACTAAAGTAAAAGTGACACCAGACATAAGTGAAGCCAAGATTTATCTCAGTGTCTACAATGTCAATGATAAGGATGCTGTCATAGATAGTATAAGACGAAATATGTCTGTTCTAAAGAAAAACCTAAGTCAAAGAATCAGAAAGCACGTCAGACGGATTCCAGCCCTCTCTTTCTATAATGATGATACCTTAGATGAAATGTATCATCTTAATAAAGTCTTTGATAACCTACATAAGCAGAATCTTATGGGAGAGGAGGAGTAGATATATATTCAAATAATAAGAATATGTAATACGTTTTCCTATTTTTGACCTTTAACAAACTTACTTAATTATCGGTATATGTACATCGATGTTTTATTGGGACTACAGTGGGGAGATGAAGGTAAAGGCAAGATTGTAGACTTCCTTGCAGATAGATACGACATAATCTGTAGATTCCAAGGTGGCCCCAATGCAGGCCATACTATAGTCATTAATGGCAAAAAGCACGTACTCCACACTATACCCTCAGGAGTATTTAGACCAAAGGTCATAAATGTAATAGGCAACGGCGTCGTAATAGATCCGATTGTTATGGCACGCGAGCTGAAACATCTCACAGATAATGGTGTGGATATTTCTAATATCCTTGTAGCTAGAAAAGCCCATCTGATCTTACCTACTCATAGGTATTTAGATATGGGATCTGAAGCCTCTAAAGGAAAAGAAAAAATAGGTTCTACCTTAAGAGGAATAGGTCCAACTTACATGGACAAAACAGGAAGAAATGGTCTACGTATAGGTGACTTAGAAGGATCTAATTTTAGAAAGAAATATGATAACCTGAAGTCCAAACACTTGAGTTTAAGTAAGATATATCCTGAAATAGAGTTTGATTTAGAGGCAGAAGAAAACAAATGGTTTGAGAGCTTAGAAGTACTTAAGAAGCTGAAATTTGTTAATTGTTCTTACTATGTAAATAAGGCTCTAAGTGAAGGAAAGAAAATCTTGGCTGAAGGTGCCCAAGGATCTATGCTGGATATCGACTATGGGACTTATCCTTATGTAACCAGCTCTAATACACTAACTGCAGGAGTCTGTGTAGGTCTTGGCGTTGCACCTCAGAAAGTCGGAAAAGTATACGGTATTTCTAAATCTTACTGTACTAGAGTAGGAGGGGGCCCATTCCCTACAGAGCTGGATAATGAATTAGGAGAAGAACTTAGACAAATAGGGGCTGAGTTTGGCGCTACTACAGGAAGACCACGAAGAACAGGCTGGATAGACCTACCTCAACTTAAGTATACAATTATGCTCAATGGCGTCAACCATCTTTGTATAACAAAAATGGATTGCCTTAATACCTTTGAGAATATAGAAGTAGGAACCGCCTATGCAACTGAGGCTGGGTCTACAACTGATTTGCCATATGATTTGGAGAGTGATTTTAAAGTCGAATACACCAAACTTAAAGGTTGGAATCAGGATATCAACTCTATCAGAGACTTCAATGAAATGCCAACAGAAGTGAAAGACTATATTGCTTATCTAGAAAGCTATTTAGAAGTTCCTGTCTCTATGTTAAGTACAGGACCGGAAAGAGAAGCGCTTATAATCAAGGGGGATTTAGCTTAAGACTATTTGTAAGCCGTCATTATGTACTGATAATCCAATGAGGTGTCATCAGTATAAATGTCAACAAATCCTGCTGCTTCTAAATCCTCTTCTAGTGTATGCATATATATTCTGTTATTTATATCTGGGGCTTCTGTAAAGGATGGTAGACGCTTTGTCTTGAAATCTACAATAAATATTTTTCCAGTATCCTTGATGTATTTTCTCAGATTCTTCAGATAGCTTTTTCTATCGGAAATATAAGTCATTGTGTTGACGATAAAAATGATATCCACTTCTTCCTCTTCCAGATTTGGGTCGGAACTTGTAGCTAATCTAACATCAAACTTTGCTGCTAGATCATCTTTTAGATCTCTTTTTTGGCCTTCTAGGATTTGCACACTTTCAGCATCAATATCTATGGCTATGACCTTGTCAGATTTCGGCAATAACTGAAAGGAAAAGAACCCTATTCCAGCACCCAAATCAGCTATAGTTTTATTTCTTAGATTGCCCAACTTGGAAATAACCAGTTCTGGTTTCTGCCATCTCCTTCTATCATTACTAATTGGAATAGTTTCCTGAGATGGTTGGACTGCAGGGGCAGTTTCTTTGACAACAGTAGAAGGCGAATTAGTTGTGGGACCACAGGAATGTATGGTAACCAGGAGTAGCAACAAAATCATAAGCTTCATAGGAGTCATATTCCAAAAATACAAGAATATTCCAATCCTAATTCTAGCCTTCTTTATATATCTGAATTATAAGCGATTCTAACTTACTTCTGATGACTGAGTGATCCTCAGTAAATCCATTGGCAATAAGCGAAAAAGAAAGCCATCTGCCAGATTTAGCTTTGATGTAGCCAGAATAACTTTGTACTGCACTCATACTTCCACTCTTTAGCCATACATTTCCTTTTGCAGAAGATCCACCAAACATGCCCCTCACAGTGCCCGAATATCCTCCTTTGGGAAGATAGTCTGTACAGGTTTCTATGCCCAGCTCATCAGCGATACTCGCAAGAAATCTAGCTATACTATTACTGCTCACCTGTGTTCTGGCTGAAAGACCACTGCCGTCCTGAAAGATTTGTGACTTAGTCTTTACTCCATATTTTCTCAGCTGTCTTATAATGACAGCAAGCCCATTCTGCCCACTCCCTTGACCTATTTTTTCTAAGCCCATCAATTTGAGTAGGGACTCAGTGTACAGGTTATTACTTTCTACATTTGCTTTTTTGATTATTCTAGAGAGAGGTGGACTCAGTATCGTATCCATAACTACTAGTTTAGATCTTTTTTTCTGGTATATTTTGGTAATGCCATCTGCTTGAATATTGGCTTTTTCAAGTTGTACCTTCAGTTGATAACCAAAGAAATATGGAGGATCAGGTAATGATCCTTTTATAGAAAATAGTCCAGTTCCTTGTGGGATAGAGCCTACTATTCTTTTATCATAATTGTATGGTCCGCCAAAGATATATGCCTGATCTCCTGTATGAGAACTGTCAACAACTATCTCATTGGATAGATTTAGTTTTGGCACCTTAGGACTTACACTATGTACTGAAGGTCTATGCCCAATAATTCCTCTGTTTTTAAAGTAGACTACGTATTGGTTTTCATTTACATTTAATCCCCATGCTCCAGAAGCATAGTAATTTCCTAAATCATTCCATTGCCAGGATGGTGCTACTGGATAACTGTCAAAGATGGACTCATCTATGACGACATCTCCTTTAATACAATTAATGCCAGCGGCTATGACCTCCTTCTGTATATGATTTAGTAGAGCTTTGAGATTCATAGACCCCTTAACTTTGTCTGATCCAAGAGTTGGATCGCCACTGCCTTTGATTACCAGATCGCCATCTAAAATTCCACCTTCTCTGATAGAGCCAGTATAACCTATTAGAGTTTTGAACCTATACTGTGCACCAAATACCTTAAGTGCGGTAAAGGTTGTAAGCAATTTGAACGAAGAGGCCGGGGTGAGAACCTTTAGAGGGCGATAGCCACCGACCTCTCTTTTTGTTTCTACGTCAAAGACACTGAAGGATAGATTAGAACTAATGAAAATCTTGGATTGAGCGGCATCTGAGAGTCTTTTGTCAAGTATTTCTGCCTGACCAAACCCAACAAACGTGATAAATAAAAGTAGCAGAATGCTATGATATCTCTTCAAACTCATATCCCAAATGAAAAAGTGCATCACCTTGATTAACAACTGAAGCATTATTATGTCCAATCAAAATACCATCTTTTTTCGTGATTACACTAATAGATTTTAACCCATTTGGATCATTGATAGATCCAAGTTTTTCTCCCTTCATTACTTTTGTACCTGAACCCTGAGACCATAGGAAAATTCCAGCATAAGATGCCCTTATCCATGAGGTTTTTTTGATTAGATATGTTTTTCTGTCAGGAGTGAAAATATTGTGTTTAGAAATATGGCCTAGATGATGTAGACAGTTGAGTAAGCCTATGAAACCCATTTCTATTGCTTTAGAATTAAGTCTGACTGATTCTCCTCCTTCATATACCAATATTGGGATTTTCATATCTTTTGCTGTCCGTCTTAGCGACTTTGGAATTAGACCACTTTTTATAATCAGTGGGGAATTAAAAATCTTAGCCAATTCTAATGCTTCGCTGTCATGTCTGGAAACCCGTACTTGAGGGAAGTTGTACCTCGAGTCACCACCTGTATGGAAGTCAAAAATATAGTCGACATGCGGCATAATGTTTTTAGATAGGGCCCTGGCTATCCTTGATGCAAGAGAGCCTGATTGAGTACCAGGGAAACTCCTATTGACATCTTTTCCATCAGGAACATAGCGGTTATAGTTGATGAATCCATAGATATTGAGTAGGGGAATGACAATCACTGTTCCGGCATTCACCTTTTTCAGCTTTTTACTTTTCAAAAGGCGACGAGCTATTTCTACGCCATTGATTTCATCTCCGTGTACTCCTGCCAAAACTAGGGAAGTAGGTCCTTCTTTCTTGCCTCTGAATACATGTGCCTGAATATTTATTTTGGTACCAGAAGGTAATTCTCCGACTTTAAGTCTGACAACACCACTACTTCCTAATCCAAAGACTTGCTTTTCTATCGTCAAATTGTTCTTCATTCTGTTCTGTGGTAATAAGGAAACTTGTTCTAAGAATCCGTAGATACACTACGTTCTATAAAACTTATGATTTTTCCTGCAATATCTACCTTAGTTGTAGTCTCTATTCCTTCCAGCCCAGGAGATGCGTTAACTTCTAAAATGAGGGGGCCTCTAGAAGATCTGAGCATGTCTACACCAGCAATTTTAAGACCGAGATGCTTGACTGCTTTAAGGGCAACTTCCTTTTCTTTCTCACTAATAGGCTCTACACTTGAGCTACCACCTCTGTGCAGATTGCTTCTGAATTCTCCAGGTTTAGCCTGCCTTTTCATAGTACCCACAATCTCCTGGTCTACAACAAATATTCTGATATCTGCACCTTTGGCTTCTGCGATAAATTCTTGCATCATCGACTTTTGCTTCGTTTTATTAAAAGCTTCCAGAATAGATTCTGCTTGCCCTTTACTTTCTGCAAGCACAACACCTATACCATGTGTGCCATGTATAAGTTTGATTACAACATTACCATCGAAAGTTTCTAATAGATTACCATACATTAGAGTATTGTTAGAAACAATGGTACGTGGAATCTGTAGACCACATGAAGCTAGAATCTGCGAACAAGTCAGCTTGTCTCTGGACTTCAGTAATGCCTGTGAGCTCAAAGTTGTCATTATACCTTTCTGCTCGAACTGTCTTATGACTGCAGACCCATAATTAGTATGACTGGCGCCTATCCTTGGAATGATCGCATCTACATCTCTGATAATCTGGCCATGGTAGGAAATAACTAGATTACCATCTTCCATTATCAGATCACAGTTGACGTAATCTATTATTCTTACATAATGATGTTTTACCCTTGCAGCTCTTGCAAGACTCTGTGTACTATACAGAGCAGGATTTCTTGAAAGTATAGCAATATTCATATTCAGATATATTCTTATTTATAATCAAATAATACTGACAAAAGTTTAGACGCAAGTATTATAATAATAGGTCGTCTCTGTCAATATTTTATGATATTATTTATGTGTTATAAGATTTTATAAGCAACTTGACTCAAGTTAAATTGGTATATGGAGATTATTAAGAATGATAAGAAAACAATTAGGGGCTGGGCTTTGTACGATTGGGCGAATTCTGCTTTCCCGCTTGTAATCGCAACTGCAGTCTTTCCTCCTTATTTTGCCTCTTTAGCTCCAGACTCCATGTCGCTGTTTGGATTTCTTATAGATAGCAAATCGCTCTATTCCTACAGCCTCTCATTTTCCTTTTTAATTGTTGCAATAATGACGCCTATCTTGTCAGGAATTTCTGATTATAGTGGCAGAAGGAAGGATTTTTTGAAGTTGTTTACAGGTATCGGCGCATTTTCCTGTCTCATCCTCTTTTTCTTCTCTAGTTCAGAGCTGGCTTGGCTAGGTTTGATTGGTTTTGTCTTGGGTTTTATTGGTTTTAATTCTAGCCTGGTTTTTTACAATTCCTATTTACCAGACATAGTAACTGAGGACAAATTTGACAAAACAAGTGCTACAGGCTATGCTTATGGCTATATCGGTAGTATGATCTTATTGATTATGATATTGGTGTTGGTTCAGTTCAAAGGTATGTTTGGTATAAGTTCTGACACCTTACCCATTCAGATAGGATTCTTAATGGTAGGAGTATGGTGGTTGTTTTTTTCAAGATACACATTCAGAGCACTGCCTGAAGAGAGAAAACTTAAAATACAAAGCTCCTTTATCAGTAAGGGCATCCGAGAAGTTGTAGATGTTTTCAATAAAGTGAGAACAGATATCAACATTGTAAAATTTCTCGTTGCATATTTTTTCTTTATAGCTGGGGTTAATGTGGTTATCTATCTGGCATCCATTTTTGCACAGGAAGAATTGGGATTTGGACAGACCCAACTGATTATTTTGGTTTCTCTGCTACAGGTTTTGGCAATGGTTGGCTCTTACTTTTTTGCCTTCGTATCAGATAAGATTGGGAATAGAAATTCAATTCTAATCCAGCTTGTTATATGGATAGGCATCTGTCTTGTCTCTTATGTCGTACATGGCGTGACGGAGTTCTATGTTTTGTCGCTTTTTGTAGGCTTGGTTTTTGGAGGAATTCAGTCGCTGTCCAGATCTACCTACTCTAAGATGTTGTCTGATGATATAGATTCTTTGGCTTCTTACTTTAGCTTTTATGATGTGCTCACTAAAGTTGCTTCTGTTGCCGGTACTTTTGTTTTCGGTATTGTCAATCAAATCACCGGTAACATGCGTTATTCTATCCTTGCAACAGGGATCTTTTTTGTTATTGGTTTTCTTATTCTATTGACTATGAAGTCAAAATTTAGGAGTAATCCTGCCTAGCTATTTTTGGAATTCATAGCAGCCAGCATCTACTTCAGGTATCTCCCTTGGATTACCTTCTAAGTCTGTTTCTATTCCTTGGATAGGAATGCCAAAATCTATAGCTAGAGAAAGAGTATCTAGGTGATAGTCAAAATCTGGAAGATCGAAGAACAAGGTGTCTTGCCTGGTTATATTTTCGCAATTGTTGCAATTATCAAAGAATTCAGGAAAGGCATCTGCTTCTAGTAATTCATCTACAGTTACAATACAATTATTCATTTGGTAGTCGAAAAATCCAGTTTCACCATCTGTTAAGTCTACAAGAGAAATCTCGTCATCTTCATTCCCTACAAAGAGACAATTGTTAAGTTCTGCTACGAGCGGATTGACTAAGATTTGTCCTTCACACAATGGATCAGTACATCTGAAATTATTCATACTTAGTGCAGCACCTTGATTGTCATAATTAGCAACCGTACAGTGATTTATACTATAGAAACCACCGTAATTAATGCTGATGCCACTGATTGCATTGGAATGAAAAAGACAGTTTTCTGCTGATATGAATGCATGCGACCCTATCAAACCCGACCCAGACGTAAATGATATCTCCGTATTCTGTATGTCTAAGGTAGCTGCGGAATCTACAGATATACCTACAATAGAATGCTGTATGATGGTATTAGAAATTCTGTTATTTCTACTTTCCGATTGTATTAAGATTCCGCCCCATTGGCCCTGCACTTCCTGGAAAGATTCCTCGAGCCTATCCGACTTAATTGTAACTGGCTCATCAGGTGTTCCATTAATGGTAAGGCTGCCAGCTTCAGTAATCACAAGAATTCCATCATTGAATATTCCATTTTCATTTATAGCGATCCCTCCATGCACAAATACTTCCGTACCCGCTTCTATTACCAAGTTGCACTGGTCTATTGCAAGTACTCCATAGATTACATAGGGTTTACTATCATTCCATACCAAAGTCCCATTACAATTTGCAGCTGTTATATCACCTGCTGAAAATCGACTTGGAATATAATTGGCATTCTGTCCCCAAGCTTCTAATTGTACACTATAGTCAGACTCGTTTACATTAATAAGAATATTGTCTTCAATTACGAATGGACTCACTTCTAGAGGATTGTTTGGATTTATAGTCGCTTCTACAAAGATGTAAACGCTGTCCTGACCTTCTACTCTTATATCATTTATTGCCTGTCCAGCAATGCCATCTGCATTGAGTCTGAAGAAGGATTCATCAGAATTAGCAAGACTAATGTTGTCTATTATAACCGCATCCAATTCATTATTATAGACTTTTACAAATCTAGTAATAGTACCTATTTCGGTAAATACGGTATCGAACCTCAATGTATCCAAGGAAAAACTTAAGTCTATCTCAGGTGTATCGATAACGATATCTTCCCTACAAGAATTAAGGCTGCCTATTAATGAAATAAGGCATAGAGAAAGAAAAAAAACGTTGATTTGCTTCAAATCTTTTGATTTGTTAACCTAGATGCTAATTTATGATATATCATTGCTAAATGTTTCGTAAGGACACTTATAAATACCATAAAAAACTAGCTTTGCACTTTAGGGTGACTGTTTAAATGAAAATTGATGTTGTCATACCAGCTTACAATGAAGAAGCATCTATAGGTTCAGTGATTGCTGATATACCTAAGGATTTGGTCAGAGAGGTTATCGTCTGTAATAATAACAGTAAAGATCGTACAGCGGAGGTTGCCATAGCTGCAGGCGCAACTGTAGTATTAGCGACAAATCCAGGGTACGGTAGTGCCTGTCTAAAGGGTCTGGAGCATATCAAGAATAAATCTGATCATCCTGATATAGTTGTATTCTTAGATGGGGATTATTCTGACCATCCAGAAGAGATGGGCATAGTAGTAGCTCCTATATTAGAGGAGGAGGTAGATATGGTTATAGGTTCTAGAGCCTTAGGCAATTTAGAAAAAGGATCTATGCAAGTCCAGCAAGTCTTCGGGAATTGGCTAGCAACAACATTGATAAAAGCATTTTATAAATATGAATTTACTGATCTCGGACCTTTCAGAGCAGTAAAATATGATAAACTAGTAGCACTCAATATGCAAGATCCTAATTTTGGGTGGACAGTAGAGATGCAGGTGAAAGCTGCTAAAATGGGCTTCAAAACAAAAGAAGTACCTGTAAATTACAGAAAAAGGATAGGGGTATCCAAGATTTCTGGTACTCTCAAAGGGACCTTACTTGCAGGTCATAAAATTTTGTGGACCATTTTCAAACTTATATAGTGACGATACTTGGATACTTTGTACTTGGCATTTACTTGCTTTGCTTATTAGTGATTGGAATATATTGCATTTTTCAGTTTCATCTACTTACCTTCTATCTCCGCGATAGAAATCTACAAGTGGATATTGGTGAAACAGTCTCTGACTCTGAGTTACCGATGGTCACGGTCCAGCTTCCCATGTATAATGAATACTATGTCGTAGAGCGACTCATAGATAACATAGTGAAACTAGACTATCCAAAGGATAAACTAGAGATTCAGGTGTTAGATGATAGCACTGATGATAGTCTTGCCTTGACAAGGAGTAAAGTAGAAGAGTATCAGGAAAAAGGATTTGATATAAAATTGATGACTAGAGTATTGCGTCATGGCTACAAGGCAGGAGCGCTAAAGGATGCGACCCCATATGCTAAAGGTGAGTTTATTGCCATCTTCGATGCAGATTTTCTACCAGACCCTGATTTCTTAACCCAGACTATACCACACTTTTCTGACTCCAAAGTAGGCGTGGTCCAGACCAGATGGGGACATATAAATCAGCGCTATTCATTACTTACAGAGCTTCAAGCATTCCAGTTGAATGTCCATTTTACAGTAGAACAAAAGGGTAGAGCTTCTGGAAATTTGATGCTCCAGTTTAATGGTACAGCCGGCTTGTGGCGAAAGGAAACAATACTAGATTCTGGTGGATGGGAAGCTGATACGCTTACTGAAGATTTAGATCTGTCATATAGAGCTCAGCTCAAAGGCTGGAAAGTGGTTTTCTTGGAAGACATAAAATCACCAGCTGAATTGCCAGCCAGAATGGAAGGTCTGAAATCACAGCAGCATCGATGGATGAAAGGTGGTGCAGAAACAGCCAAGAAGTTGCTGCCTCAGGTATGGGCTAGCGATATTTCCCTCTTAAAAAAGATACATGCATCGATTCACTTATTGGGAAGTTCGGTTTTCTTATGTGTATTTCTTGTAGGCGTCTTCAGC
>CAYNJK010000013.1:0-19633 GCA_964397575.1 uncultured Saprospiraceae bacterium | reverse complement strand
GTGGAATATTGTGCAGCGCAAATATGAAATCTGTTTCTAATGCTCGAAAGTTATCATCATGAATTACACTTTCTGCTCCTTTCCCATTTTCTTCTGATGGCTGGAATAACAAGATTATTTTTCCAGAGTTAAAGGTTTGTTCTTTGATCCAGAATACCAAACCTGCTACGATGGCCATATGACCATCATGTCCACATTTGTGCGATATGCCCTCCTTAGTAGAACGATGAGCAAACTGGTTTGATTCTTCTATTGGTAGCGCATCCAGTTCACATCGAATAGTAATAGTAGGTCCAGATTCTGAAAACGTATACACGGCAGCTGTACCCGTTCCTCCTATATTTTGTAGAAGTGTCGTAGGGTGATGCTTTTCTATAAAATGTCCGATTCTTTGTGCAGTTTCGAATTCTTGCCCTGACAACTCAGGATGCCTATGCAGTTCTTTTCTTAGTTCGATTATTTCTTTTCGTATCAAGGGCGATCTCAGAATTTTATCGGTGACTTACTCTCGCAGTTTTAGCTAAAAAATTTGAGTTTATGAATTTGCAAAATATAACTAGTAACAAGAGTGAGATTAATATAAGAAAAAAATTGCAACATGCTATCCTCTACGAAACTCTCTCCACTGTCAAAATGTTATCAAGGTCAAAGCTATTTTCATTTTTTTAAACAGCCAAGAAGATAATTCCTATAGCCAATAGAGCCAGAGGTAAGCAGTATAATACAATTGATAGCCTAGGGTGCTTTTCATACAATTTGTTTGCAAGTAACAATAGAATGATTATAAAAATTGGATAAGAGTTTATGCCATAAAAAGCTGCAAGTTGATAATTAGGATTTGCAGTGGGATCATCAAGGATAAATACCGAACCATAAAAGATAAGTGGCCAGAACAGTATCGGTAATAGACAAATAATTCTAAGTAACCACTTTCTTTTTTTTAGGTTTCCCATAGGTGGTTTATTAGATTGCATATTCCATTAAGAGTTTCTCCAGCAAGTTGCTTAGTTCATCGGCTTTTGTAAGAATCATCAAGTGTGACCCTTCCTGGATGATATAATCCACTTTGACATTTTTCATGGGAAGTGTATTGTCTTTGTTGCCATGTATAGAAATGATGTTAGGCCCATAAGTGACTCTCTCCCAATTAATAATCATGGAGATAGTACGCTTTAGAAACGCTGAATCTTTATCCTTCAGCATTTGCTTAAATATTTCTTTTTCTTTATTCCGAGCTGGTTCAAATATGGGTTGTAAAATTTGTGCTCCAATTTTTGAAACTCTCCCAGGAATTAACTTGTAGATAGGTAGAAATCTCTGCGCTCTGTACAAACTTGGAATTTCATTTTTATGTTTTGCACTGGAGATGACAATTGTTTTGACGGGCTTAAGCAAGTCATTTATTTCGGTAGCAAGCATGCCACCAATAGATACGCCTATTAATATGAATGGTTTTGATTGGTCTATTTGCTGTGACAGTTGCTTGGCATAAGCTGTCATAGAAGCGCCTTTCTCTGGTGTTTCAAACTCTATATATTCCAGTACAAATTGTGGACTCAATTTTAGTTTGCTATATAATCTATGGTCAGCACCTTGTCCTGGTATGAGGTAGATTTTCATAAGTGAATTCTTCTACTTATTTCAGTTAGCAAATTCTCAGGCTCATCTACAAAAAGACCGATGGACTTATACTCTCTTTGTATGCCAAATACTTTAGTGATTTTCTGTACAGTGCGAAAATGTATTACAATGTTGTGTTTTTCGATTCCTTTAAACGCGGACAATTTCATAAAATCATCATAATTTGATTTTGATGTTTGTTCTACTTTTAGGATGTCCGAGTATTTTACAATAGAGCTATTGATGTAGCCATATTGCAAACAGAGCCCATCTTTTTCTAGCGCTATTGGGAAATGGTTTCTTGATTTTAGTATCGAGATAAATAATAGGATTAAGTAGAAACTTCCATAACTGCAAACAAACGCTAGAATAGGACTAAGTTGGGAAATTAAGATATGAGCAACCAAGGTTTCTATCAGAATGATGAAGATGAATCCAGCCACCATTTCAGTTGTGCCTTTGATGCTGGTATATGCAAATTCATTTTCTGTATACGGATGTTGTCTTTTGCGAGAAAACAGAAAGTAGATTACACTAAATTCCATAACCAGAATCTCTGCCAACTTTCCACTAAATGAAGAATGAATGATGGCGATATAAAGCCTGTAGCCAGTTCGCTCTGAAGAAAGGATTTTGTATGCTTTTATGAGCTGAGTCAATTTTTGGAAAATCTTAATGCCTACCCAGAGCTTCAATACTGGAAATAGAACTTTCGATATAGCTTGTAATAACTCAAAATTAGAATCAGGAATAAGCAGGGTAGAAATGAAGAGAACTAAGGTAAATACTTTCAATATTTTTTTGAGCTCTAGCTTGTTTTTCCATTGTAACAAACAATACAAAACGGGGATACCTATAAGCAAGTCAAAAGCCAATGCTTCTGTGAATACTGCTTGATTCGAATAGAAGAACTCAGATTTCACAAAGACAAACATTCCGGCAACAATAATCGTGGGCAAGATTATATGTAGGTGCTGTAGATGGTTTTTAGAATTGCTTTGAATCATAAGTCTGTTTTTTTTCCCAACCTACACGTTGTTCTACATCTTGTTTTTTACACTGTTTTCTAGCATTTTTTCATATAACGTGTAATTCTCCATATCAAAACAAATAAAGACAACCAGTTTTATATTAGCAGAATTATAAGTCCTTACAGTATTCACTGCGATATGGGCAGCATCGGTTTTCGGATAAGCATATATGCCTGTACCGATATTTGGGAAAGCTACTGATTCAGCTGACAAAGCCTCTGCAATATTTAATGAGTTGACATAACAATTCTTGAGTTTTTCTGCTTCGTTGCTTTGTCCGTTGTTCCATTTAGGACCTACCGTGTGGATGACATATTTGGCGGTCAGATTTCCTGCAGTAGTATAAACGGCTTCTCCAACTTTGCACTGGCCTTGTCTGTTTCTTATCAGTTTACATTCATCCAGAATTTGTTTGCCTCCAGCTCTGTGTATGGCACCATCGACACCACCACCCCCTAACAAAGACGAGTTTGCTGCATTGACGATTGCGTCTACCTGCAACTTAGTAATGTCTCCCTTTAGTAGTTGTATTTCCATTTTTACTCTTCTTCCTGGACGGCAGTTGGGATATATGACTTTTTTGGTATGTACTTAGAATGATCTGATGGTTCGAAATTTCTCGGTTTGTTTCTGTTGCTTCGGAGTTCAGCATAATATTGTTTCTTCCTTTTGTCCTCTTCTGAGAGGGCCATTTTTCTTTCTGGACTAATAGAGGAATTGGCGGTCTTGGGGGAGATGGCAGGAGCAGTTGTTTTCTTTAGGCCACTGTAGCCGGAACTGGCTTTCGCTTTTAAAGAACTTGTAACGGCTGCCCTGGAGGGCTGCTGCTTATCTTTCTTTTTATAGAATGAATATGCTGCGACAAGAACTAACATTGCAAGAGCTAAGGGTGCAGCGAGTTTTTCAGATTGTCCATTAGTCAGTCCCGACATGGCAATGAATAGACCTAAAATTACTATACTCGGTGCCCACAGTTCCATTCTTATCCAAAACAGGGAGTGATTTATTTTATGTAAGACTTGTTGTCCAGTTTTAGGATGGATAACAATTCTTTCATTATTTGTATTGAGCCTATTACCAAGAAACCATACGATTATACCACCTATAGCACAGGCAATTCCGGGAAACACAGAATTATCACCAAAAAGCAGTATACATATTATACCAAGTCCTAATGGAATAGCTAGTGCAAGTATTCCAAATCCTTTCCATATAATCATAGCGCTTTTTACTTTAAAAATAACAGTTCCTAGTTATCAATCTGTTTTCCATCAAGAAATGATAAATTTCTTTCTGTTAGTTCTACTCAGAAGAAAATACACTTAGCTATATGATTGGAATCCAGCTAAGCTGCTCTTAGCTAATTATAATTTAATTGGGTTTTTTCGCCTTTCCTTGACATATAACGCCGAATGTCAAATTTGACAACCATATTTAATTCTACAAGAGGCATAAAAAGAACCAAAAAGTTGGCGGTTTGCTTACTTCAACATAAATTGGCAGACCAATTTAATTTATGTCGACCTATAAATTAGTTAATACATGAATATGTTAAACACAATAGAGACCAAGTCTCCTACAGACAAGGTTATAGGTCATATAAAAGAGCTAATCTCTTCTGGAGAGTTTAATCCAGGAGACAGGTTACCTTCAGAAAGAGTGCTGTCTGAAAGATTAGGAGTTAGTCGGACACATCTCAGAGATTCTATCAAGAAATTGGAGTTCTATGGTATTCTAAAAACTTACCCTCAGAGTGGAACAGTAGTAGCCAGTTTGGGATTACCAGCACTGGATGGTCTGATTACTAACATGCTAAGTCTTAATAAGAATGACTTTAAGTCACTAGTTGAGACACGTGTAATCTTGGAAACCAATGCCGCTATGCTAGCTGCCACACGTAGAACTGATAATGACCTGGTAGAACTTGAGAATGCATTTCATGCCCACCAAACCAAAGTGCTGAATAATGAGTCTACTGTAGAAGAAGACCTATTGTTTCATCTTAAGATAGCAGAAGCAAGTAAGAACACTGTTCTGAAATCTCTGATGCTCATCATTACTCCAGATATTATGATGTTCTTTAGAAAGCATAATGTTTGTGAAGATGGACGACCAGAACTGGCCTTGCAACAGCATGAGATACTGCTGCAGCATATCAGGGATGGAAACTCGGAAGCCGCTGGCAAACTTGTACAAGAACATCTAGTAGATGTTGTCAGTTATGTGAACAGCCCAGACTTTAAAAATGTAAATAACTAGCTTTAACATTATTAATAAACTTTATGAAAAAATGGTAGAAATAACTAACACAAAAAAATTATTCGCTAAAGTAAGCAGGGGTCTGATCTTTACGATGACTCTATTCTTTGCAGTAGGTATGATTACTTCATGTGGAGATGACGATGATCCTGGTACTGGTGGTACTGGAGGTGGAGGTGGAGATGCAGATCCATCTACAGTAGTAGCAAGTTTCACATCACAAGTAGATGCTGATAATTCATTGACTTACAACTTTACTAATAACTCTGTTGTAAACGGAATAGATAACAGAACTTTCACTTCTGCTTGGAACTTTGGTGGTGACGGATCATCTACTGAGGAAAGTCCTACACATACTTTCTCAGCTGAAGGTACTTATGAAGTAACACTAACTGTAACTGCTACAGATGGTGTAGAAGAATCTACCTCAGAGACTATAGAAGTTACAGCACCTAAGAACAGATATGCTGTAATAACAGATACTTCTGGTGATGATACAGGTGAGCTTAGATTAGCTGTAGATTCTATTGCAAATGGTATGCTTTCTTTTATGTATAGAGTTGCAGCAGGTCCAAGTGATGACATCCAAGACGGATTTGTCAATGTTACAGGATCTTCTACTAGTGGTAGAAACTCGATTGTAGAAATACGTCTAAAAGATGATACAAACCATGCTTTCCGTGAAGGTACTTCTGACGATACTGATGCAGAAGCAGTTTTCCCTGAAGGAATGGCTAACGTATGGAGTTCTGTACAAATAAGTTGGACTTCTGATGGCGTAAATACACCAACTTTTACAGTTGTGATAGATGGTCAGACTATAGTTACTGATGCGCAAAGTACAACAAGAGATCCTAACGATGCGGATCAGGTTGCAGAACATTTAGGTACTGTTATAGACGGTGCTCGTAATTTCCAGTGGAAGTATGCTTCTAACTCAACTATTAGTGATGGTTTTTATCACGTAGATGATATCGTAGTTTATTCTTTGGATTCTGGTGAAGCAGTAGCCGTATTTGAAGATAATTTCCAAGGTAGAGTAGCTGGTGACAGCTTACATCCTGGAGATGAGGGCGCAACACCATATCACTCAAATTCTGCAGATGCTACTGTAGGAGAAGATGACTAGTATATAGTGATTTTGTAGAGATGGAACCAACTGTTCTATCTTGCGAAAAGGGGATTACCTGAGAAGGTAGTCCCCTTTTCTAATAAATGGACCAGGCACAAAGTCAGAAAGTGTAAATTTTGGTCATTGCCTTCTTACTAGATATACTTACATTTAATCTTAATGAAGGTAAGACGATTATATTGTGTTATTCTTGGACTCGTAATAGTGCAACAATCCTATGCGCAAAACACCTCTGAGCTCATCTTCCTAGATCAAGGGACCTTAAGTTATGTGCCTTTTGCTATGCATGGCCAATCCAATGAGGTCAATACAATTCCTGATTTTTCTTATGCTGGTTACCTGGGGGGTGGCATACCATTGCCTACTGAGTTAGATATAAAAGCAACAGTTATTCCGGAGTCGGGTGATGATTCCGGAAGAATTCAAGCTGCTATCGATTTGGTAGCAGGACTTGAACCCAACGAGGATGGATTCCGCGGAGTTGTATTAATCAAGGCAGGGCATTACAGCTTGGAAAGTTCACTGACTGTCAGAGAATCAGGCGTCATTCTGAGAGGCGAAGGACAAGGACTGAACGGTACAGTACTCCATGCAAATCCAAGGGGCAATCATAATGTTATCAGCCTATTAGGAGCTGGTAGTATAAGTATAGATTCAGAAACAACACAGGCTATCACTACAACCTATGTACCAGTGGGGTCATATACCTTTGAGATAGAAGATGCCTCAGCTTATGAGGTTGGAGACAAAGTAGTAGTCACCAGAACGCCTAACCAACTGTGGATAGAAGAGTTAGGTATGAATTTTTTGACCTTGTGCGAGGGAAAAAGTGGCTGTACAGGATGGACAGCAGAATCTTACACCATCGATCACGAACGGATAATCACAGCAATAGCAGGCAACACAATTACGATAGATATTCCTATAGTAGATGTTATGCAAGAACGCTACGGTGGAGGCTCTATTTCTAAAGTTAGCTCCTCCAGAAGAATCAGCCAGTGTGGTGTAGAAAACTTACGCATCCAATCTTTCTACGATGCCAATACAGATGAATCTCATGCCTGGACAGCTGTACGATTAGACAATACCGAAAATTGCTGGGTCAAGCAAGTGACAGGGCAATACCTTGCTTATAGTACAGTCAATATTGAGGACAGTAACTTTACGACTGTTCAAGACTGCGCATATATAGATCCCAAGTCTCAAGTAACTGGTGGCAGACGTTATTCTTTTGCTGTTCAGGAAGGGATAGGCAACTTGTTTCAGCGCTGTTACGCCGTCAGTGGTCGTCATGATTTCGTAACAGGATCTAGGGTCACTGGACCCAATGTTTTTCTGGATGGGCTGGCAGAAAGAGTCAATTCTGATATCGGCCCACATCACAGATGGGCAACTGGAAGCCTCTTTGACAACATACGTGGAGGATCTACCAGAGTCTGGAATAGAGGGAATTCTGGGACAGGACACGGCTGGTCTGGAGCACAGACTATGTTTTGGAATATAGAATCTTATAGTGGAGAATTCCGAGTAGACAGTCCATTGGGTGCGATGAATTGGGGTATCGGCTGTACGGGTACCACTCAGACTGGCGAAGGCTATTGGGAAAGTTGGGGTGCGAAGGTCCATCCGAGGAGCTTGTATCTTCAGCAATTGCAAGATCGTCTGGGTACAGTTGCTGTAGATAATATTGCTATAGCCGAACAGCTAGCTGGAGATATATACGACTTGCTGGCAGCTTGGGCTGGTCAGGGCAACTTTTCAGATGGGGGCTTCCAAGGAGAGCGACCTTCTGTGAGTTTTGCAAATCCCTCTAGTGCTATAGATGTTTCTTTATGGCAAGGAGGGGATATCCTGGTAGAAGCTGAAGATAGTGACGGTACTGTCCAAAGTGTAAAATTACTCATCAATGGAGAACCACTGGCAATAGACTATGAAGCACCCTATCTCTTCTCAGAATTGACCGAAGTTATTCGGAATCTTTCTCATGAAGTACATTATCTACAAGCAATAGTTACAGATAATGATGAAAATACCAATTTGACCAGGTTGGCTATTTTCGGAGGAGACCCGCCGCCACCTCCAGAAGAAGAAGATAATGAAGGGGAAGAGAAGCGCCCTGAAATTCGCGTATTCCCTAATCCTACACAAAACAAAGCATTGTCTATAGAAATGAAAGAGGAAGGATCTTACTCAGTCCGTATCACTGATATGCAGGGCAGAATGATCGATTATTTTATGTTTGAAGGCATCGATTATCAATATGCTGGAGACGATATAGCTGATGGGGTTTATATCCTAGAAATCCAAGACGAAGCAGCTGTCCTCTTCATAGAGAAGTTTATAATTCTCTAATAATGAGCTGGTTGGGTCAGACTGACCTGTTTTCTACTAAATTGTCTGCTTAGTTCGTTTCTCGAAATTATACTATGAAAATCAGAAAATTGTCAAACTTAATAGTAAGCAAAGGGAAGAGTTTAAATAATTTTAGATTGGTTGACCAATTATTATTAAATCTGTCTT
Source organism: uncultured Saprospiraceae bacterium (assembly GCA_964397575.1). Classification (GTDB taxonomy): domain Bacteria; phylum Bacteroidota; class Bacteroidia; order Chitinophagales; family Saprospiraceae; genus RFSX01. The sequence continues at coordinate 11,071 of CAYNJK010000013.1, read as the reverse complement.
TAGTTTAGTTTATTTGATACTAATTAAGGCTAACTGGCCCACGTATGAACACTAGTCGCCTCTTCCAAGAAAGCAGATTAGGCGCTATTAACTCTTTTAAACTATTATTAATGAAATACTTATTACAAAATTTTATTGGACCTACCAGGAGGGTAATAGGACTGTTAGTTCTATTTATCGGCTTGGCTTCCATGAGTGCATCTGCTCAGGCCGTAAACGGGGTGATCACAGATGAGAACGGCGAAGCATTGATTGGTGTTTCGGTTACAGTACAGGGAACTGATGCTGGTACTGTCACCGATATTGACGGCAGTTTTAGCTTAGATGCAGCTCCTGATTCGGTATTGGAAATTTCTTACATCGGTTATGAAACCAAAACTATTCCTGTAAATGGACAATCCAACCTTAATGTATCCTTAGGTGTAGATGCAGAAGTGTTAGATGAAGTAGTTGTCATTGGCTATGGAACAGTCCAGAAGAGTGATGTTACAGGTAGTGTATCTTCTGTAAAATCCGAGGACATAGAAGCATTCCCATTACTAAATGCAGGACAAGCCCTTCAAGGTAGGGCAGCAGGGGTTGCTGTACAAACACAAAATGGAGGAGAGCCTGGTGCAGATATATCTATCCGAGTAAGAGGCAGTTCTTCACTTAATGCAAGTAGTGATCCATTAGTTGTAGTAGATGGCTTTGTCGGAGCTGCCTTTCCACAGCAGAATGACATTGCGTCTATCGAGATCCTAAAAGATGCTTCTGCTACTGCAATCTATGGATCTAGAGGATCCGGAGGTGTTATCCTTGTAACGACTAAGAAAGGAAAGCCAGGCAAAGCTGTAGTAGAACTTAACTCAAGTTTTTCTGCTCAGCAAACAACCAACAGACTAGACTTGCTGGATGCTGGTCAATTTGCCCAGTATCAAAATCAGATCAGATCAAATGCAGGTGATGCACCTTATTCTCAGGGATCAGAAAACACAGACTGGCAAGATGAGATCTACAGAAATGGAAATACACAGAATCACCAGCTATCAGTTTCTGGAGGTAGTGAAAGTGTAAACTATTATATCTCTGGTTCTTACTTTAACCAAGAAGGAATCGTTGTTAATTCTGATTTTGAGAGAATTCAGTTCCTGGCAAATGTAGATGCTAAGGTGAATGATAGAATCAATATAGGGCTGAATCAAATCACTAGTCGTAGCAATCAGAATGGAGTTTCTACACAGTCTACTGGTAGCGACGCTATTGGTTCTGTCAATGGTGGTGGAGATGATGTGGTTGCATTAGCATTCAGATTTTCGCCAGATGTAGGCAGATTTAATGACGCTGGAAACTTCTCTCAGAATACTGTAGGAGATGATATAGAAAATCCATGGGCTGTCGCTACTCAGATCACTAACAATACAACTACAGATAATTCTCGTACGAATCTTTACGCGGATATTAAAATCGTGGAAGGACTTAACTTCAAAACAACCTTGGGTTTGAGAACTCAGAACAGTACTGATGCTTATTTCAAACCGCAGACCTTTGTTCTTTCTGCAGGAGGAGGTTTCCTAGAGGATGTTACAAGAACAAGATTGCTTAATGAAAATTACTTGACCTATACAACTGGAATAGGTAATGGAAATATAACAGCAACAGCTGGTCACTCATATCAGAGAAGTACGACTGAAGGCTTTGAAGCTGGCGCAAGAGAATTGTTCAGTGATGTCTTCTCATTCCATAACTTAGAGGTGGGGCAGATAGATCAGCGTACCGTAGATTCTAGATTTTCCGAGTCAGAAATAGAATCCATATTCGGACGTGTAAATTTAGATTGGGCTAACAAATACTTATTGACAGCCACAGTACGAAGAGATGGTGCATCCAACTTTGCATCTAATAATAAATTTGCAATATTCCCTTCATTTGCCGTAGGATGGAAGGTGTCGAATGAAAGTTTTTTGATAAACCACAATACAATTTCTAACCTTAAGCTAAGAGCAAGTTGGGGTCTGACAGGAAATCAAGCCATCGGCCCTTACGAGTCTTTGGCTACCTTTAATGTGCAGCCTCCTTCAGAAGTTGATGGTGCATTCGGAGTAGAACTGGCTCGTGAAGCCAATCCAGACTTAAAGTGGGAAACGTCAGCTCAGACTAATATTGGATTTGATCTTGGTCTTTTTCAAGACAGAATTACTTTAAGTGCCGATTATTATAATATAGATACAAGAGATTTGTTAGCTATAGACCGAGCTTCTAATTTTTACCTAGGTACAACGGATTTAGACGTACTTAGAAATGTTGGATCTATTAATAATAATGGTATCGAATTGTCTTTGACTTCTAATAATATAAATCGAAATGGATTCAGATGGATAACCACTCTGAATTATGCAAGAAACCGAAATGAGGTTGTTGCATTATCAGGTGGTTCTGAAATTATAGGTAGTGGTGCACCAGGATACTTCTCAGGGGCTACCACCTACATCTTGAGAGAAGGATCGCCTTTGGGCCAGTTTTGGGGACTACAATACGAAGGTGTCTACCAAGGTGGAGAAATTCCTGCAGGAACAGCTTTAGCGGCTGTGTCATTTGATGAAAATGATAATCCGATTCCAGGAGAACCATTGTTTGCAGAAGTTGCAGATGAGGAAGGTAATTTCAATGGAGAGATCGATGATAATGACAGACAGATTATAGGAGATCCTAACCCTGATTTCACCTTTGGTGTTTCCAATACTATAAGCTATAAGAGTTTTGATCTTAATATCTTTTTCCAAGGCGCTGTAGGTGGAGACATCTACAACCTTACTGCTATCCAGCTTTATAATGGTGACAGTAATAGCGTTACAGATATTTTGAATTCTTGGACACCTGACAACACTGATACGGATATACCACGAGCAGTAATAAGAGGAAGAGAGCGGTCATCACGTTTTGTAGAAGATGGAAGTTACCTTCGACTTAAAAATATAGCTTTAGGTTATAATTTACCGACGAACCTTCTATCGAATGCAGGGATCGCGTCTGCAAGGATAGCCGTAAGTGCTCAGAATCTTCTGACATTTACCAACTATTCTGGCTTAGACCCAGAGGTAAGTTACTTTGGTAGTGGTGGCGAGAGAAGAGGAGATGATAATGTTATTGTTGGACATGATTTTGGAAATTATCCTAACCTAAGGTCTGTAACCGTAGGACTCAATTTAAAATTCTAAATCAAAAAATAATTTTTAAAATGAAAAGTTATAAATATTTATTCACAGCAATAGTGCTCTGCCTATCCATAGTAGGATGTTCGGATTTAGAAGAGGATGCAAGAAGCCAGTTAAATCCTGATGAGCGAAATCTTAGTTTGGAATCAGTAGAAACCACAGTCGCTGGTGCTTATGGACACCTGGATGCAAGAGCATTTATGTCTAGAGGACTAGGCTTGACGATAATGCTGCGCTCAGATATGGTGGACATAGGAAACCCTACCACAAATGCAGAAAGAGTAGAACATGATCAATTCACAGTATCACCTACCAATCCATTGATATTGAATATCAGTAATCCTGATAGAAGTTTCTGGCCTAGACTTTACCAAATAGTAAGAGCTGCCAACGAGACCTTGGGAGAGTTAGCATTACTAGAAGATCTTGATGCTGGTGTAGGAGAAGAACTAGAAGCAAGAGCGAGATTTATCAGAGCCTTTGCATATTACCATTTGGTCAGATTGTTTGGTGATGTTCCATTTTTGGATGAAACAACAACGACGGCTGATGCATCTGTAGCAACAAGAACCTCAGTCGAGACTATCTATGAAAGTATCATTTCAGATTTCCAGTTTGCTAAGCAGTGGCTGGCAGATTCACAAACTAATAGAGCTATTCCTGGCAAAGCTGCTGCTGGTGCTTACTTAGCTAGTGTATATCTTACTAGAGGAGAATATCAGTTGGCCTATGATGAAGCTACTGATGTTATCAACAATGCTGGTACTTATGACTTAGAACTGGAGCCAGACTATCGAAATATATTTCATGCAGTAAACACGGATAACTCAAGAGAGCCCATTTTCGTTATCGACTTTGTCGGAACCAATATCAATGATGAATCTAGAGATTATCTTGCTGCCTTTACAGGCTTCTTTGGTCAGGCAACTTACTATCCTTCAGGCGGGTGGTCAGTAATGGTACCATCTCAGGCGGTATTTGATGATTGGGATAATGCAGACTATAGAAAGTCTGTCAATTTCGATTCTGAGGCAGTCGACAATGCTGGTAATGTGTTAGATTTCTCGCAGTTTTCTAGCCTAGATGGCAGAAATGCCAACCGTCCACATATATCAAAGTATACGGCTATGGCTGGCGATTTGCCACAAGCTAATACTAGTGGAAGAGATTCGCATTCTAATTATCAGCTGATGCGTTATGCAGAGGTATTACTTATAGCTGCTGAGGCTGCTGTAGAGATAGGAAGAACATCTGAGGCTGATCAGTATATCAATATGATCAGAGAAAGAGCTAGAAATGGCGATGGCTCAAGTGCGCCTAGTGCTTCTCCAGCTGACATCTCAGGGGCAACTGTTGCTGATGTACTTGAGGAAAGAAGATTGGAATTGGCCTTTGAGCAGAAGAGATGGTATGATATCGTAAGAAGGGGAATGGGCGCAGAGGTGTTTGGACCTGGTGGATTCGAAACAGAATTCCAAGGTACAGGAGCCTTTGATCCAGCAAGAGACTACTTATTACCGATTCCTCCATTTGAAATTTCAAACAACCCTAATTTGACCCAGAATCCTGGATACTAATTAGTGAAATACCTAGAAAATACGGCGCCTTTCATCTTTTTGATGGAAGGCGCTTTTTTTTGCTACTAAATTTACTTACACGGCTTTTCTCTACTTATCAGAATCAGTTAAATCGACACATGTCTCTTTGTGAACATTGTCGTGCGAAAAGCCTTATTTATCCCTTAAGTCTGCAACAACTCAGTATTAAATTTTGTAGATTGGTTGACCAATTCTGTAATCACGATTGGAATACAAAGAAGACCCTTTTTTATACTGAGTTAGCTGTCTATTAGACCTTTGTCAATTGTGGTTTAGATGTTATTCTTGGAATTTTTGAAAATATGAAAATATGAAAGCGAGGTTTAGTGGAGTCGGACAGAAGTCTTCTTTTACTCCATTCTTAGGATGGACAATGCTATTGCTGTTATTGAATTTGTTTATAAACCCCTTATCGGCACAAGATCTTGATCCGACTTTGCCGCCGAGTGGTAATTTTGACCTTACCTTTTGGAAGCTTACTCGTCCCAATAATACCGAAAAAGATGAGAAAACCTTGGCTAATGGGTACATCAGAGAAGGAGAATTCTATACCGATTCCATTACTGGAGCCATGGTTTTTTGGTGTCCTAATACTGGAGCGACAACCAGTAACACTTCATTTCCCAGAACAGAACTGAGAGAGATGCTCCGTCGAGGCGATAGCAGCATAGGTACTCAAGGAATAAATAAAAACAACTGGGTATTCTCTTCTTCTAATTTAGCCAATCAAGAAGCTGCTGGAGGCGTGGATGGAATTATGACTGCGACTTTGCAAGTTGATCATGTGTCTCTTACTTCAGATGAGTTTCGCAAAGTGGGCCGAACCATAATAGGACAGATACATGCCTCAGATGATGAGCCATGCAGATTATATTATCGCAAATTGCCCGGACACGAAAGAGGTTCTATCTATTTTGCTCACGAACCGACTACTGGCGCTGAACAATGGTATAATATGATAGGCAGTAGGAGTGATAGTCAAGCTGATCCAGCAGACGGCATCGCACTAGGTGAAAAATTTAGTTATGAAATAAAGGCCATAGGTAACCTTCTTACTGTAACTATAATAAGAGAAGGCAAGCCAGATGTGGTCCAAGAGGTAGATATGACCAATAGTGGTTTTGCAGATGATTGGATGTATTTCAGAGCAGGGAACTATAACCAAAACAATGCAGGTGATGATGGCGAATTTGCCCAAGTATCATTCTTTGCCTTAGATGTCAGACATTTTGCAGCAACGCCTCCAACAGAGTTTCTAGCCCCTTCTGATATTCCAAGATTTCAGCCCTTCCTTGCTGAATGTAAGTTGCAAGCACCCACAAGCACTACCATAGCTCATAGAGAAACACTTAATAATGGCTATACACATCCGACCTACTTTCATGTAGTGGATGGTGATAAGATTCTTTTCAATCAGTCAGGTGATAGCCAAAGAACCGAGTTACGTCATGAAACCAACTGGGACCTTACAGAAGCTAATCGTTCTATGCATGGAAGAATAGATATCGTAGAACAGACTTGTGATCAGGTTACCGTTATGCAAATACATGATGATGCAGGTGCGGGCCCAGGACCGAATAAGCCTTTACTGAGAATATATAAGCACAATGCTAAAGCACCGATAGGCCACTTATGGGCTGCCATCAAGACAGACGACGGAGGGTCTAATACCACACATATAGATCTTGGGGATGATCCAGGCGGATTTTTTAACTGCGATATAAGATTGGTAGACGGTAGAATGATCATAGACTATGAAGGTGAAGAAAAGGTAAACATGGATGTCTCATATTGGACTTTCCCAAGTTATTGGAAAGCCGGCTCTTACCTTCAGGATGATGGTGAAGCAACCGTGCATTTTGATGAGCTTTTTGAAGAAGATGGATCCGTACAAAATCGTTTTCCATCAGTAAGTATAACTTCTCCTGTCACTGGGGATAATTTCTTACCTGGCAGTGATATTACCATCACTGTAGATGCATTAGATTCTGACGGCGATGTAACAAAGGTTGAGTTTTTTGAAGGAGGAAATGCTAAGCTTGGAGAAATTACGACACCACCATATACACTTACTTGGACAGATGTACCTGAAGGGGAATACACCTTGACAGCAAGGGCTTATGATGATGAAGGCGGTGTCAAGACCTCATTGAGCACAAAGATTACTGTTCTGGTGCCTGTGGATGTAACAGGTGTAGAGCTGCCTGATATAGGTGCTATAGCAGTAGGAGCCAGTGTTCAATTAAAATCTATAATTACACCTGCTGACGCTACAAACCAAAATGTAGTTTTTGCATCTGACGATGAAAGTATCGCCACAGTTACAGAAAGTGGCATGCTGACTGGTCTTACAGAAGGTGCTGTAACAGTTACAGTAACAACTGAAAATGGAGGATTTGTTGGTTCACGCGTCGTAGAAGTGCTGTCTCCTTCATCGGAGTTTAACTGGGCTTTGAATGGGCCAGTTGTAGGCTCTAACAGACCAGATGGCGCTAATGATGAAGATAACCTTGTGGATGATGATACGGGCACACGTTGGTCTGTAGAGAATTTCCCACAGTCGGCAATCGTAGACTTACTTGGAAATATTACTATTACACGAACTGAAGTGACTTGCTTTATGGACAGAGCTTATCACTATATCATCGAAGGCGCAGATAATATAGATGGACCTTATACGATGCTTGTTGACAGGTCTTGCAATACTGTGCCAGGTACTGCGACCTTACCTATTATCAATACTGTAGACAGTTTGGTTGCAAGATATGTAAGAATTACAGTGACAGGGGCTGAGGTGTACACTGGGCCATGGGTGAGTCTTACAGAGCTGAGAGTATTTGGTGAAGGTGAGCGGATGTATTCTAGTGTAGACGATATAGAGGTAAACCAAGTGACCATCTCTCCTAATCCTGCCTACACTAATATAACCATAGAGGGTGGCGAAAACTATGAACTTGTTTCTGTTTATGACCAGTCTGGTAGAAAAGTAATAGAAAGGAAATTGGGAAGGTCCCCTAACTTAGATATAAGTTCTCTGCAACCAGGCTCTTACATCGTTGTGCTCGAAGGCGATGATAATCCACAGGTCAGCAAATTTGTCAAACTTTAATTGTTAACATAAATTATTTGAATAGGGATATCTTTCGCTCATAGGATATCCCTATTTTGTTTTTAGAATATATGAAAACATCTCTACTCTTTTCATTTTTATGCTTTAGTCTGTTTCTAAATGCACAAGTTCGCTATGAAGTTTCTTCTGGCACCGAATTTCATACAGCCCAAGAGCAGGCTGTTGCAGGTGACTCCATCGTATGGATATCAGGCACCTATAGATCTACACGTATGGATATCAATAAGGATGGGCTGATAATAACAGCGCAACCTTATGGTACGGTTTTGTTTACTGGTGTATCCAGAGTTACCATAAATGCCAGCGACATCACTTTTTCTGGCTTCCAATACATAGGAGGTTTTCTGGGCAACTTAGATGTGATCAGAGTCTTTGGAAGTGATGTACTTATTACTCATGTGAATATCCAAGATTATACTTGCTTTAAGTATCTAGTAGTAGATGATGATTCAAGACGGACAACCATCAGCTATTGTAATTTCGAAAATCGCCTCAACTTAGATGACAAAAATATCTTGTCCATTTTGGTAGATAACGAACCTGGCTACCATAAGATACAACATTGCTCTTTCAAGAATTTCGATGGTTCAGGAAATGACCTAGGAATAGAACCGATAAGGATAGGCGTCAGTACCCAGGCGCATTTAGACAGTCGGACTCTGGTGGAGTATTGTTATTTTGCCAGATGTAGTGGAGATGGTGAAATCATTTCTCATAAAGCCAGACAGAATGTGTACCGTTACAATACTTTCGAAGACAATGCGCTGGCCGAACTCGTGCTTAGACATGGTGATGAAGGCATCGTCTACGGCAATTTTTTCCTAAACAATATGGGTGGTATACGTGTACGTGAAGGTTCTGGGCACTTTATTTATAATAACTATTTCCAAGGTCTAAGTCGAAGGTCCATCTTTCTTCAGAATGATCCCTCTGATCCCTTATCTGATATCCATATCTATCATAACATCATCATCGATAGCGAAGAGTTCAGACTAGGTGGTGTCGGAGCCAATCCACCCAATAATGTCATCATTGCCAATAATATTTTTGTAAATCCTAAAAGCCAGTTGTTTGATGAAGAAACAGGTGAGGAATCATGGGAAAATAATTTCACTATTGGAAATCTCGGTATAGAAAGACCGATGACTGGACTTACGGAAACTGATCCTGCCTTATATGAAAATGCTGAAGGCTATGCCCAACCAGAGGAAAATAGCCCAGTTATAGCCAGTGCCAGTTCTGCTTATCCAGAGGTGCCGCTCTATACTGGAATGGATTATGATCACGAACTCTTATGGGATCTGATGAAGGAACCTAGGCCGGTCTCTGTAACTGACAGAGCGATTGGCGCCTCGGAGTATTCTCCTACTGTGCTCGTTCAGCCACATGCCACAGAAACCAATTCTGGTCCCGCCTATTTATTTGATAATCTTATTACTTACCTAACTGCTAATGCAACTCAGATAATAGCTAGGGCAGAAGGACAGAATAGACTAGTTAATATTTCTAGTAATACAGACTGGCGTATAGAAAATGACGTGGACTGGGTGACTACGGACCTTACCTCAGGTGCTGGAAATGCTGCAGTCAACCTGATTATAGCAGCGAATCCTGAAGCAGTCAGAAGATCTGGCACAATAACTATTATTGGAGCAGCACAAATGCTAGACCTTACTATAAATCAAGATCCAGGTGAATTGGTCAGTGTAATAGAAGTGGAGAAAACAGAATTAGTATTATTTCCAAATCCCACAGACGGAACTCTAAGATTGACTAATACTCCAGAGGGAAATCACAGCGCACTCTTAGAACTCATCACCCTCGAAGGCAAACGTGTATTCTCAAAGTCTTTCCGAGAAACTGCTGACGAGTTGTTGTTAGACTTGGATGATGTTCAGCCAGGAGTTTATTTGCTGAACATACAGTTCCTATATCCAAATGGCGTAGTTCACTCAGAAGAGACGATAAAAATTGTAAAGAAATAACCGCGATAACTGACCTAAGTCTTAACTTGGTTGCATATACAAAATTCAAAAAATTATGAAGCTCAATCGAAATATTGCTGTACTAACCTTGCGTTTGTTGCTTGGTTTTATATTTTTCTTTCAAGGTTATGGTAAGGTGTTCAAGTTTGGACTGAGTAACGTCTACAATAACTTTTTCAAGTCTAAGTACGAAGAGCTCTTGCCAGATTTTTTAACCTTGTTTACTGCTTACTATACATCATACGTAGAGTTGATCTGTGGCTTCATGTTGATTGTCGGTATTAAAAGAGATTGGGCACTTTATGCTTTGGCTTCTGTCCTTGTTATTGTCACCTTTGGTCATGGTCTGGCAGAACCGATATGGGATGTCAGTCATGTATTGGTCAGAGCGGTCTTCTTGATACCTTTACTTTTACTACCTAAAGAATGGGATGTTTTTTCTTTGGATCAATTGCTCTTTAGGAAGAACAAAGGGTAAGCTTTTTATTGTTGAGAACTAGTTGGCATCATTCTCTCCTAAAATATTCTTTTCCATTTACATCTATATAACCATATTTTTCTGGTTCGTACTTTACGAGTAGTTTCTTGTGATTTTTATAAAGTGATTGTGGTGTACTCGATAAACGGTATCGCAGGATGTAAAGATCTGTAAGTATACGCAAGTATTTAGGTTTTACAGTTTCATATCCTTGGTCATTTATTATTCCCCAAAAATCACCGTCCTTTACTTTTGCATATCTGAGGCTTCCTTCGTTACCAAAGTTGTAGCTAATGGAGTCATATTTTAATTGCTCTGGTTTGATAATGGTTTCTTTTGCAGGTTTATAGTTAAATCTTGTAATTCCAATTTTGCCATTCTTGACGACCTGAATATAATTGCTTGAATAATCAATTATGGTATCAGCTTGCAAATTGGTAGTGTCGAGAACTGTCACATAACTACTGTCTACTTTTTTTCTCCATTCCGTTACAAGTTCGTAGTTGTCACCAACCTTAGTTAAGGTTCCTTTGATAATAGTTGAGGTGAGACCACAACCCAGTGCAATAGGGGGCCTGTTCTTTAGAACCTTACCATTGGAGTCTATGTATTTCGATTTTTTATTCTTTGTTACTTGGCTATGGTTGTTGTGGAATTCTTCTACATGGTCATACTTGGGTTTTAGG